>SLOG01000381.1 GCA_007132635.1 Limnochordia bacterium | reverse complement strand
TTCTGAGTCCCCAGCTGTGGCGCCGTTGGGAAAAACCGGTCCTGGAGGCGGCCGTCGCCGCGGCCCATGCGCAGGGGGGACTGGTTCATCATCACTTCCACGGCCGCTGTATGGGCGTTCTGTCAGAACTCGCTTCGCTCGGGCTGGACTGCATCTGTCCCTTTGAACGGCCGCCGGGCGGGGATGTAGTGGACCTGGTACAGGTGCGCGAGGCTTTGATGCCGGACACGACATTTAACGGGAACGTGCATACAGTAGAGACCCTAATTCAAGGCACTCCTGCCGACGTGGAGCGGGAAGTGCTGGAGATTCTGGAGGCTTTCTCGGGAAGCCCGCGACTCATAGTCGGTACAGGGGATCAGGTAGGGCGGGAGACTCCGGAGGAGAACATTGCAGCTATGGTAGCCGCCGTCCATCGCTTTGGGCGCTGGGCAGCAGATGAGGGGGCACCGCAGTGACTTCTCGCGAACGATTGGCGGCGGCGTTGGGTTTTCATGAACCGGATCGGCCCCCGCACTTCGAACAGATGTTTGAGTTGGTGGGCGAGGCATTTGGCCGGGAGTTTCCCACGGAGGAAGAGCTTGTAGACGCGGTTGGCGAACAGCGCCAGGAGCTGTTCCGGCGGTGCGCCTCGCTCTATGCGCAGACCGTAGAGCGGTTCCACTGGGATGCCGTTTTGGTCTGGCGGCCGGGAGCGCAGAGCGATGTGCAGTACGATTTTCTCCGGTATCTGCGGGAGTACCTGGATGATTCGGTTCCTATCGGGGGCTTTGTGTGGGGATCCGCCATCTCCATCGACTCCGTTGACGACTACATGCAGTTCTCTGTGGATCTGTATGAGAATCCCCGCAGGCTGCACAGCTGGGCGAGGGAGATGCTGGATAGAGCTGGTGAACATGCTCGCCAGTTGGTCGAAGCCGGCTGTGAGCTGGTGGATATCGCCAACGATTATGCGTTTAACAGCGGGCCGTTTATCTCGCCGCAGCACTTTGCGGAGTTTTCGGCACCGTATATGAAGGAGCTGGTTCAGTATGTGCAGGGGTTAGGGGCGCGGGTGATCTTCCATTCTGATGGGAACCTGATGCCGATTATGGACCAGATTCTAGCCATCGGCCCGGATGTGCTGCATTCGATTGATCCCATGGCGGGCATGGACATCAAGGAGGTTAAGGCCTGCACACACGGCCGCATAGCTTTGATGGGGAACGTGCAGTGCAGTCATCTGCAGGAAGGGCCACGGGCTCTTATCGAAGAGTCCTGTGAGTATGCGCTGCGGCACGGAAGCCCTGGGGGAGGCCTCATCTTCAGTTCGAGCAATACAGTTTTTAAGGGGCTGCCTCTGGCAAACTATGAAATCATGGTGAACTACCTCCACCAGCGTTTTCCCGGTTGACGAGTCCAGGGGCAGCGCGGTGGTAGTAGGATTAGTAGAAAGCAGAAAGGGAGATGAGAGTTGGTACAATCGATGTATCGCGTAGGGGTAATCGGGTTCGGCCACATGCATGTGAATTCGCTGGTTGATGACTTTGCTGCTCATCCTCAGGTGGAGTGGGCGGCCTGTGCAGATACTGTGCCGCATACGCCGTCACTGTCCGATGAACCGGGGACAAGGAAGGCCAACCTACGGAGAGCTTTGGAATACACCGGGATCCCGCGGCAGTACGATGAGTACCGAGAACTTTTGGACAAGGAATCATGTGACATCGTGATCGTCTGCTCGGAGAATGCGCTGCATGGCGAGGTCGTGGAGGCGGCTGCGGATGCTGGCTGCCACGTGCTCGTCGAAAAGCCGATGGCCAGCGATTTTGCCGGGGCTCTCCGCATGGTCAGGGCGGCGCGGCTGGCTGGGGTCCGATTGGTAGTGAATTGGCCCAGTACGTGGTTTCCGGCTGTGCGCAAGGCCCAGGCTTTGGTGGCCGAGGGCGCTGTCGGGAGGGTATTGAAATTCAAGTATCGGAATGGGGCGTCGTTGGGACCTCTGGCATATGGTCAGCAGGTGACAGAGGCCGAAAAACGTGCGGAATGGTGGCACCAAGCGGCAGCCGGCGGCGGGGCTTACCTGGATTACTGCTGTTATGGAGCGAACTTGTCTCGCTGGTTTCTCGGTGAACCGCCGCTCGCCGCGTACGGTGTCCAGGCGAACTTGGACAGTTGGTACGGTGATGCCGATGACAACGGGGTGGTGGTGGCGCGGTACCCGGGTGCTGTCGCCATCTTGGAGGGTTCGTGGACCACGCTGCACGTTGGCGTTACGAACGGTCCGCTCGTCTTCGGAACGGAGGGAACCTTGGTGGTGGAAGGACACAAAGTCTTGGTCTATCGGGACAAGGGCCACTCCGAGCCGACGGCTGTCTACGACGAACTAGCCCTTCCTGAGGGGCGGACGAATATAGCAGAGGAGATGCTGCATCATCTAGACACGGGCGAACCACTGCACCCGACGCTCGATCTGCCCGTCAATGTCGATGCCATGGCGCTGCTTGATGCCGGCCTGCGCTCGGCAAAGTCGGGGCAGCTGGAGTTAGTGGAGCGGTAGGTTTGGGTTTGTCTTCTTTTGGGACCAGGTACGCTGGGAGAAATTTCCAGCATACCTGGTCCCAAACATTCCTCTTGACACTCCTCTCCCTACCAAGTATACTCTAAATTAAAGATGATGCGAGAATGATTCCCAATCTTAATCCTGCGTTTACGAGGGGCTTTCGCAGAGGAGGCCTCGAAAGGAATCTCCATACATGAAACAGGTCTTGCTGTGGTTGCTGGGTGTCGGTGCCGTCATCGTAATTGCTCTCCGCTTCGATTTTGCCGAGATGTGGGTGGTAGTGAGCACAATCCACCCCGCGGTGGTTGTCGGTCTCCTCCTGCTGCAGACAGCCACCTTAGCGTTTTCTGCCTTCCAGATCTACGCGCTTTTGCGCCAGTCGGCTCCGACACTGCGGTTTACGCGGATCTATCCACTGTT
Source organism: Limnochordia bacterium (assembly GCA_007132635.1). Taxonomy (GTDB): domain Bacteria; phylum Bacillota; class Limnochordia; order Darwinibacteriales; family SLO01; genus SLOG01. The sequence continues at coordinate 1,645 of SLOG01000381.1, read as the reverse complement.
TCTTGCCGGCCACTTCGTAGAAAGTGTCACCCCTTCCCTCAAGTTCGGTGGAGAAGCAGTGAAGGTCTACCTGTTTCGGCGGGTTTCCGGTCTCAGTTATGCCCAAGTCACGGGCGCCGTGGTGGCGGGGAAGTATATCAGTCTTGTCCCTTTCCTTGTAATCGCTGGCGCTGTACTGGTTTACGGCGCCTTAGGGCGATCTATACCTTTGGTTGTGTATGCTGGGGCGGCGGCGGTGGGTTTGGGCCTGGCCGCAGTCTATGCAGGAGCCAGATGGCTGCAACGCCAGGAGGTCGATTCCACCGATAGGCTTGGCAGCAGCCTCTTGGGGCGAGGCCGTGTCTTCCTTCAGCGAGCCCTGGAAGAGCTGCCGTCGCTCGCCGAATCTCCCTTGTCTCGCCCGTTGTTTGGCTTGGCTGCACTGGTTTGGGTATTGTATCCGATTAAGGTCTGGTTGGTGGCTCAAGCGCTCAACCTCCCCATCGACATGGCCTCTGTCGCTTTGGCCACCTATTCGGCGTATGTCGTGGGGCTGGTGCCGGTCTTTCCCGGAAGCCTCGGCACCTATGAATTCAGCATGGCTTTTCTTCTAAACCGTTTCGGACTGAACCCGTCGGAGGCCTTGGCCGTAACGCTGACCGCCCGGTTTGTCACGTTTTGGTTTCCTTTGGTGCTGTCGGGTGTCGCCACCGTGCCGCTGCTGGCTGAGTTCCGAAAACGAAAGGTGATGGAATGATGGCCCGTACACTTATTACAGAACACGACTTTTCTTTTCGCCGTATCTGTGCTGCCCTGTTACTCTGGGTTGTGAAATGGTTTGAGGAGTTAGGTGCAGCTTGGCCGGCGGTGGGCACCCTGTACGGCCACTTGTTTTATGAGTCCATGGTCCAGCGCGAAATGGTCGCTGCCGGTCTTAGCCCCGGAATGAAGGTTTTGCATATCGGAAGCGGACGCCTGCCCCTGACCGCCATGGCCATGGCTCGTCGAGGCATGCGCGTGGATGCCATTGACAATGATCTTCGAGCGGTGCAGGTTGCCCGTCGTTTGGTGGAGCACGCAAGGCTTACGGATAGAGTCGACGTACAGCAATCGGACGGAACCAGTATAGACTGCTCTCGTTACGATGCTGTGCTGCTGTCCCTCCATGTGCTGCCGAAGCGAGCAGCGATTTTCAGCGTGCTGCAGACTCTGTCTCCCGGTGCTCGCCTGATTTACAGAAATCCCCGCGGTATGTGCAGGTGTCTCTATGAAACCATACAGCCCGCGGATTTGGCAGGAGGAATGCGCTATGACGTGACCCGCCAGACACTGGGTAAACAGACTGTAGTGGTTCAGCGTCCGGCACCTTGACTTTTTTTACTAACCAACTGAGAATGATAATCAAAAAATTAGGAAGGTGGAACTCCTTATGAGACAGAACCAAGTAATTGGACTCGTTGTGCTGATGGCTCTGGCGGTCGTTTTGGGCAGTGGTTTGATGGTATCGGCGCACTGTATCTGGGCCGAAACGCCTTTGCGTGTGACGGTTGGAGAGACCTTTGCGCTGTGGGCTTTTTACGCACATCCGGACGATCCAATGGATGAGCGGGAAGTAACGGGCTTGGCTTTGTGGGTTCACTCGCCTAATGGCGATCAAGAGGCAGTG
>SLOG01000418.1 GCA_007132635.1 Limnochordia bacterium | reverse complement strand
TTAAGTGGTCCCGTGATACAAGCGATTTCTGTGTGGCCCAACGAGACAAGATGACTGGCCGCCAACGAACCGGCTGCCTCATTATTCAACACCACTGTAGGAATATCCTCGCTATCGAAGGATCGATCGATGACGACAAACGGCACCGAGGTCCCGGTCAGACGGTCGAGGACCCGGCTCTCGTCAGATACGCGTGAGAATACAATCCCGTCGACGCTGCGGCTCAGGAGATCTGTGATCACTTGTTCTTCGACGGCAGCATCGCCACGCGTGTTTCCTACAATCAGACTGATTCCTAACGCACGGGCCGTTTCCTCTGTTGCATTGATAAAGCTAGCAAACGTAAAATGGACAATTTCGGGAACAATAAGGCCGATCAGATAGCCGCTTCGGCTACGTAGCCCCTTGGCCAGAAGATTCGGTGAAAAATCGAGGGATTCGATGGCCTCCAAGACCCGGTCACGCGTCTTACTGTCGACCGATGCAGTGTTGTTGACAACGCGAGATACCGTGGATACAGACACACCGGCCAGTTGGGCCACATCTTTCATTGATGACATTGCATTCACCCCTCTTTGCGAAAACGTTATCATGGTTGAACTACGTCTGTCAATCGCCACTATGGATATTGACCAGGACTAACTGAGCCAATTTGGGAGAAAACTCCTTATCCATGGGGCTTTCTTTAATTGCTATTTGTTTATAGTTGACAGTCAACTATAACCATGATATCGTTTTCATAGAGGGATGAAAGAAAGGAGGTCGGCAGGCCAGCTGATGTTTTTCGACGTTCAATTATGAGGAGGAGAACTATGAGATCGACTGCTGTACGATGGATGATTGTCTTAGGCGTCTTGCTGCTGTTAGCCGCAACCACCACGGGCGCTTCCCAATACCAGGAAGCACCAGTACTTGCTGAGAAGGCAGCTGAAGGCCTATTGCCCCCGGTTGAGGACAGGCTTCCAGTTAATCCCTTCGTGATGACCACCCTAGGGGATCCGCAGGAAGCCCAATATGGAGGTACACTGCGTATCATCCATACAGACCCCGTGTATTTCAACGACGCGAGCATATTGAATCTGGAATATGTAATGGTGCCCTCAGGACACGATGGCAGCCTTGACTATTCTGCACCGATGGTTCCTGGGTTGGTAGAACGCATTGAGTCAGACGATGAAGCCAAGACTTTCACCTTCTACATGCGGGAAGGGATGAAGTGGTCTGACGGCCACCCTCTGACGACAGAGGATGTCGCGTTCACGTACCACGATATCCTGAAGAACACTTCGCTTACCCCCGTTTTTCCGACAAACCTGAGCATCGATGGAGAGCCTTTTGAACTGGATATCATCGATGACTACACATTTACCGTCACATTCCCCGACACGTACGGCGGCTTCATCGATCATCTCGCTTCGCGGATGGTGGGATCCAGCTTCCTTTTCACTCCGAAACACTACCTAAAACAGTACCATGCTGACTACACGAGTTTAGATGAGCTTGGACCGCTGTTAGACGAAGAGGAACTTGACGCCGACGAATGGTGGAACCTTTTCAACGCCGTCCGAGACCGCGTGGTAGATATTCCCACCCTCAGCCCTTGGGCGATGGTTCAGCGTGGTGCCGATACCGTCATTTGGGAACGCAACCCCTTCTACTACCGTGTGGATGAAGCTGGCAACCAACTTCCCTACATCGATCGCCTTCAAAGCTTCCTGGTTGCGGACGCAGACATGTTTCCCATTAAAATAGTCAGCGGCGATGTGGATTTCGTACTTTCGAACATCCTTTTGAGCCAAATGGGATTCTACGTGGAGAACCAAGAGCGCGGAGGCTACCGACTTGAGTTCTACCAAAGTGATATCTACAATGGTGAAATTTTCCTGAATCTCAGCCATCCAGACCCTGTCTGGCAGGAAGTTGTCAATGACCTGCGGTTTCGGCAGGCCCTCAATATGGCGATCGATCGCGATGAGATCATCGACAGCATTCATTACAGCTTCGCTGTCAAGTCGCAGCGTTCACCCCAGATCTACGATCCCGAGGAAGCAGCACGGCTGCTGGACGAAGTCGGACTCGATCAACGGGACTCGGATGGTTGGCGCTTGGGACCTGATGGTGAGAGGTTTGTGATTCCCTTCGAGATCCCCTCGCTCATGGGTTGGGAACCGCCCATGACTGAACTCCTTGTGGAGTACTGGGAAGACTTAGGAATCCGTACTACGATGACGACAATCAGTGCGAGTTTATGGTTTACTCGGGGGCAGGCCAATGAGCTCAAAGCAACCGCTCACTGGAATGCTTCGACCAATGCTCTTCGCATCGATCGTCCCTACTCCCGTGAGATGATGCCGGACTTCATCCGTTCATGGGGTGCTGGCTACCGAGAATGGTACAATACAAACGGAGCACAGGGTGAAGAGCCCCCTGAACTGCTCCAGGAGTACTTCGCACTGTATGACCAGGTAAACCGGGCAGCAACAGTAGAGGAACGGACGGAGGCTCTACAGGAAATGCTTCGCATCATTCATGATGAGATTCTGTGGATTTCCATCTCCTGGCCGCAGCGGCCCAGCGTGTTCTCGGCACGACTGCAGAACACGCCCACAGCGGACCAAGCCTACGATGCTTTCACCCAATTCTACCTTGGTATGCAGTTCTATTTTGCCGACTAAAAGCTCTTTGTTCCAACGACGAGGCCTCCCCCAACCAGGGAGGCCTTACCGCGCATCAAACATGCTTGGACAAAAACAACATAAAACGACAGCCTTCTCACAAAATGCCAATCGAAGCCAAACAAAGGCTTTTTTATTTTGCGCAAGAATTTCGCGATCGTTGGCAGGGAAAGCAGAGAAAATGTCAAATATATGTGTATACAAATGTTACAATGTGTTAAACAGGTCCGCCAGGGTCACGGGAGATAGCGCAGACTACTTGACAACCAGCGGCACCCGTACACGCCAGAGGGGAATGATGCCTGGAAGCAGCCAGAAGCGCGAGAACACAAAACTTTGAATCCGATGGGTTATTTCAAAGGAGGGACTTACTAGATGAAACGACTGCGTTCCACTGTGATCTTGATGATCGCTCTGACAGCCGCATTGACCTTTGGCATGACAGCCGGAGCCATGACTTACACGGAAGCACCAATGCTAGCCGAGCGAGTAGCAGCTGGCGAACTGCCGCCGATTGCAGACCGACTTCCCGCTGAGCCATTTGTAATCGGCCCAGGTTTCTTGGTAGCGGAAGATGATTTGGTTTGGCAGACGGGCCGCTATGGCGGGACTATCCGTTCGGCGACCTCAGTAGTCGATTGGCACCCCGATGTCTTCATTGGTATCAACGAACCTCTTCTGCGAGCAACCGGCATCACGCAGGACAACCTGACTGGCAATGTTGTTAGTGATTTCCAGGTTAACGCCGACAATACCGTCTTCACCTTCACGATCCGTGAGGGCCTGCGCTGGTCGGACGGTGAATATGTTTCGACCGAGGACGTACGCTTCATGTTTGAAGACGTCTACTGGAATGAGGAAATCACCCCGATTTTTCCAGCGAAGTTCCGGGCCGGTTTTAGCCCCACTGGCGAACCGGCAGAGTTGACCATCATCGATGATCTGACATTCAGCCTTGCTTTCACAGAGCCCTATGGTTCGTTCCTTACGGCAATCTCCATCAAAGGCTGGGCAGGCTATCAGGAGCTTATGCTGCCAGCTCACTACATGAAGCAGTTTCACATCGATTATGTCGAGCTTGAGACACTGCTCCCGGGCATGGCCGAGCAAGAACTGGAAGCGGACGAATGGTACAACTATTTCAACCATAGACGGGTTATGCATTGGGATGTTACTCGTCGTCGTGGCGTAGGCTTTCCGGGGCTTAACCCCTTCCTACTCCAGGAGTCGCCTTCTGGTTGGATGTACTTCGAGCGGAATCCCTATTACTTCAAAGTCGATACATCTGGACAACAGCTTCCTTACGTTGACCAGATCATTGTAGAGGAAGTCAGTGACGTGGAAACGGTTACCATGAAGGTCATCGCCGGTGAAGTAGACTTCCTGCGGGAGGATACTGCACTGAGCAACATGCCCTTGTACGTGGGTAACGAAGAACGCGGTGGCTATCGCACCGTACCTCTGCAGATGCACGTCGATCCGACAATGCTTTACATTAACTACACGTTTGACGATGGCCCTGAGGGCTGGCGGGAAGTCGTGCAGGATCTGCGCTTCCGACAGGCTGTAAACATGGCTGTTGACCGCGAAGAGATGATTGACAGTCTCTACTTTGGGCTGGCTTCCATGCCTTCGTTCCATCCCACAGAATACGATCCGGACACCGCCAGAGCGTTGCTTGATGAGATGGGTCTTGATCAGCTGAACTCGGATGGATATCGTCTGATGCCAAACGGCGAGCTCTTTGAGCTGTTTATCGAAGTAGCGGGTTACGCACCCGACTTCGTGCCGGCTGCTGAGTTGTTCGTAGACTACCTTCAGGAGATCGGCATTTACGCCCATATGCGTCAGATTTCCACCACTCTGTATGGGCAGAAGAATAATGCTAACGAGCTGATGGCAGGCATAACATGGGCTCATTCCCCCGCA
>SLOG01000277.1 GCA_007132635.1 Limnochordia bacterium | reverse complement strand
CTTCGTGCGGGGCCAAGATGTCAAAATCCCCGTTGGTACGGAATTCTATGTTGAGACGGCAAGGGGAAGGCGGTTGACGGGTTTTCTACTGCGTCCCGGAGCTCGTTAAGCAAGGACAGGTAAAAAAACCGCCGCTGCCGGCGGTTTTTTTACCGATGTTGACATGCAGCTAGCTCAAGAAGCGTTGGAGGTTCTGCTATGAGAATATTGGCGTGGGGCGGCCTTGTGAGTGGTATCATTCTTGTTATTCTTTTGGGTGTTTTGCCGACTACGGCTGCCGAAGGGTATACCTTGGGCGTGGGCGATGTACTGCACGTTACAGTGTGGGGCCATTCGGAACTGTCCACGGAGGTGGAGGTGCGGCCGGATGGGTACATAACATTTCCGCTGGTCGGAGACTGGTTTGCGCGAGGACGGGCCCCTAAGGAAATTGCTGCGGAGATTCAGGCTGAACTCGAACAGTACGTGGTGGAGCCCCATGTGACTGTCATGGTGAAGCAGTTTCGCAGCGTGCAAGTGCAGGTTATCGGTCAAGTGGGCAGTCCGGGATACTACCGGCTTCGTGACAGCGGACGGGTCATGGATGCCATTGGAATGGCTGGCGGTCCTACAAATCTGGCTGATCTGACAGCTGTGACGGTTAACCGATCGGCTGGCCACGCGGCTGAGTCGGAAATCTTGAACCTTGATCTGGAATCATTTATCGAACGGGGTACGGCCAGTGAGAATCCGCGACTGCAGGACGGCGATGTGATACGAGTGAGTTCGGCTGGACGGGCCTTGGTTCTTGGCAGTGTGCGCAATCCAGGCACCTACAACTTGGTGCGCGGTATGGACCTGTTGGATCTGTTAGGTGAGGCCGGCGGGCCGTTGGACTCTGCCGATCTGGAACAGGCGGTAGTGACGCGCAAACACGATTCCGGAGATGTGGAGATTCCTATTGACCTGGAAGCTATGATGGCAGGGCGAAGCGAGCAGGACAAGACGCTGCAGCCAAATGACATTCTCTACGTACCGGAGAAACGCAAGGTGATCTTGTTGGGCGAAGTGAATAGTCCGGGCCAGTACCCGCTCAGCCAAGACGCTCGTCTCCTCGATGTTATTGGCGCTGCGGGCGGCGTCACCCCTCTGGCAGAGACTGCAAGGATCTCAATTACTCGCAGCCGGGGGGATGAACAGGAAGTTATAACCGTAGACGGCAGCCGTGCTCTTGCCGGTCAGGAGGGCGGCGATAACCCGCGCCTGTCTGGAGGAGATATCGTATTTGTCCCGGAAGGGCGCAGAAACTTACTCGTCTTGGGTGAAGTGCGAAACCCCGGTTCGTATATTCTGCGCGAAGGTATGGGCGTTCTCGATGTCGTCGCGGAGGCAGGCGGGGTAACGGATCGAGCGGCCTTAGGCCGGGTCACTCTGACGCGGGAGACGGAGGCGGGCCTCGAGGCCATGGATTTAAACTTGCAGGATATGCAGAGCCGCGGTACAGGGCGCGACATGGTTTTACAGGTTGGTGACGTGCTGTACATTCCCGAAGGAGAGCCGCATGTCTTGGTATTGGGGCAGGTGAAGAGTCCGGGCAGCTTCCGCGTCCATGAGGAAACCCGCCTTCTGGATGCAGTGGCGCAAGCGGGAGGTGTGACGGATCGTGCGGGCAACTCTGTCTCCATCACGCGAGGCGAGACCACGAGCGATGTGGATTTGGGGAGTCTGAGCCGATTGGGCCTGGATAATCGGCGGCTGCAGCCTGGTGATGTTGTGTATGTCAGCGAAGGGCAGCAGCAGGTGCTGGTGCTGGGCGAGGTTCGGCAGCCGGGCTACCATCGATTGAGTTTTGGCGATCGTGTGCTCGATGGAATTGGCTTGGCAGGCGGGTTGACCGACAGCGCGGCCGGAGCCGAAGTGACGGTGACTCGTCAGACCGACGATGGTACGGACATCATGGAGATCAACGTGGATGAACTGATGAACAATCAGTTTCTGCAGCAGAATTTCGCCCTGCAGGGCGGCGATGTTATCATCGTTCCAGAATCCTATCGGCGAGTTCTGGTACTAGGAGCGGTTCGCAGCCCTGGCTACTATGCAGTTCGCGAGGATCAACGGCTTCTGGATGTGATCGGCATGGCAGGCGGCATGGATGACCATGCTGACGAAACAGCCGTGACCTTGACTCGTGACAATGGCGAGAGGACAGACACCGAAGTGCTTGATGTGAATGCCTTTGTGGCAGGACGCAGCCGCAGCGGCAACCCGCAGGTGAGCGGTGGGGACATCGTGATGGTCCCCGAAGCTTACCGCCAAGTGTTGGTGTTTGGCCAAGTCCAACAACCGGGCTACTACGAGATGCGGCCCAACGAGCGAGTGCTGGACGTGATTGCTAGAGCTGGGGGCACCACTCCTCGCGCGGCTAAGGGTGATGTGACAGTAACGCGCCACAGCGAGTCCCAGCGCGATGTCATACCGGTGGATCTGCGGGAGTTGGCGGCTGAGCGGGATGTGGTCAACAATATAGCGCTTGTTCCTGGTGATATCGTCTATGTACCGGAAGCTGAACGTCACATACTGGTGCTTGGGCAGGTAGCGAATCCTGGTTATTACGAGGCTCGCGACGGCCACCGCGTACTGGATCTGCTGGCTCAGGCAGGCGGTATGGGACCGCAGGCAGCGCAGAACCGGGTGCAGGTGACTCGGCAGCAGGAGGATTTCTTTGGCAATGACAAACCGGTCACGCAGATCCTGGACATGGGAGCAGTGATGGCGGGCCGTTCGGATGATAACCCTCGAGTTGCCGCTGGCGACGTGATTTTCGTGCCGGAGGGCCAGCTCCAAGTCCTAGTGTTTGGCGAGGTGCAGTCTCCGGGGTACTACCCGGTGACGGCGACGACCGAGCTCTTGGATGCCCTGGCTCGAGCTGGTGGTATGACCGAGAGGGCTGAGGCCGATCAGGTCACGCTCACGCGGCAGGTTGACGGCAGCGCTCAGGTAGATACAGTGGACGTCTCTCAGATTATGCGGACGGGCGAAGGCAATGTACCCCTGCGTGGGGGCGAGATGATTTTCGTGCCGGAGTCGAATCGCGAAGCCCTGGTTCTCGGTAAGGTGCAGAATCCAGGCATGTACACAGTGCGTCCTGGGGAGCGCGTGTTGGATCTGCTTGCTCGCGCTGGGGGCCCGAGTCTTACGGCCGACGCAGATGCAGCCACGTTAACGCGGCGGGCAGAGGAAGAGGACACAGTGTTTTCGGTGCCGCTTCACTCGCTACAGCAGGACAGCCGGGGGGCAGAAAATCGGGAGGTCCGAGGTGGCGACGTCCTGTATGTACCGCAGAAGAACCAGCGCGTCCTCGTGCTGGGGCAGGTTGAGAATCCAGGTGCTTACACAGTGGACGCCTACACGAATCTACTCGATGCGGTGGCCCTCGCTGGCGGTCCCACCGTTGCGGCTGCGCAGGAGCGTGTCACTCTCACTCGCCAGGAGGATGGTGAAGATCGAGTCAGGGACATCGATTTGCGAGCGCTGTTGGCGAACGAAGGTCCGAACATTCCCATCGAAGGCGGCGATGTTATCTATGTGCCGGAAACGCGGCAGGTCGTTGTGATGGGAGAAGTAGGCCGACCGGGAGCGTTTAACCTGCCGAGCGGCGGACGACTGTTGGATCTACTGGCCCTGGCTGGCGGTACATTGGAGAATATCGCGTCCCAAGACATCCTGCTGACGCGCCAAGGACCCGAAGGAGAACAGGTATGGGCTGTGAATTACGGCGCCCTAATGCGGGACCAGGCGGACCAGAACTTGCTTCTGAGCGGTGGCGATGTCGTGTATGTGCCGGAAACGCGTCGTCAGGTCTTGGTACTTGGAGAGGTTGTGTCGCCGGGTGTCTATGCGATTTCCGATGGAGCCCGCGTGCTAGACGCCATTGCCTTAGCCGGCGGGCCTCGTGACAGGGCGGCTTTGGAAACTGTCGCGATCTATAGAGATGGTGGTACAGATGAGTCGTCTACGCTGGCAATGGGCCAGGACAAGGTACTTTTCGAAGGCCATGCCGAGGAAAACCCACCGATTCAGGGTGGTGACGTGATATATGTACCGGAAACCAGTAAACCCAATTGGACAGCAATCTTCGGCTTCCTGTCCGGAGTGCGGACGTTCCAGCAGATTATCACAGGCTTTTAGTACCAGGACACCCTTCAGGGCAGGTGAACAGCATGGCTGATGAACGAAGCGTAGAAACTGAAGAGATGGACCTGCTGGAGCTGTGGGGCATCATCTATAAGCGTAAGTGGCTGATTGCAGCTCTGTTTGTGGTGGCCGTGATAGCAGCGGTAGTCGCCAGTTCCCTGATGGAACCAGTGTATGAGGCCAGCGGTACTCTGCTGGTCAAGGGCCAGCAGAGTTCGCCGTTGGCGTTTATGGACGGCTTTGGCGGTGGGCAGACGAATCCTATCCAGAACCATATGCAGGTACTTCGCAGTCGGACTTTGATGGCCAAGGTGGCTGACGCGTTAGGTACGGAGATTGTAAGCGCCTCGGATTTGGACAGAATGGCTAACCGACTGAACCTGCAGGCAGTGCAGAACACGGAAGTTCTGCGGATCAGTGTCGAAAGCACGGATCCCGAGGAAGCCAGTCG
>SLOG01000012.1 GCA_007132635.1 Limnochordia bacterium | reverse complement strand
CAAACCGCCGCAGCCAGTCAGCAAACGCCGCCCGCTCATCGCCGTTTAAACGCTCTTCGACCAGCGCATAGGCGTAGAGGAAGTTCGGAAAGGCAGTGCCGATAACGATAGGGGTGTCGGCCCGCGGCTGCAGAACCAACGCGTCCCAGACAGTCCCCCACCCAGGGCCCTCCAGACTGTCCACCCACGCCAGCAAGTAGCGAACCGCCTGCTCCCCAAACCGCTCATCGCCCGTCACAGAGTAGGCCAGCGCCAAAGTGTGGGCTATGCGGCTGTCCCCGCGAATCGGCCGCGCCGCAGCCCGATGCCCATCGGCATCATGGTAAAACCGAGGCACCCGGAGGAGTCCTTTCAGCGGCTGAGGTTCTCGCACCAAGTAGGCTTCAGCCTCCCGGACGAGCTGGCTGTGCGCTGCCCTTGCCATGGGTTCTCCAGCCTCATAGCGCTGGCGGAACCGTTCCGCTCCGCCGTCTGGAAGCAGCAGCGCCACCGGCCCGGCCTTTGCGTCCGATACCAGAAGAAGCAGAACGAGCCAACACCCAAAACCTAACCACCGAACCATCGCCACACCTCCCCGGCCTGCGTACCAGGTCCGGATCTCTACCTACAGCTCACGCCGTTCAAACCGCTCCCAAGGTATGTTCATCACCATACCCTGGTTAAGAATGCCGTCAATGTGCTCTAGTAGGGGAAAGTCTGCAAGACGGATCTCCCCCGTTGCTTCGCGCTTGCGTAGGGTATTCGCCACGGCCGTAGCGATGGCCACCGACTCCAACGTGACGTCTTCCAGTTCGCCCATGGCTTCGGCGAAAGCCAAACCTCGCCCCAGCAGTGTTCCCAAACGCCTTGTCCGGCCACCAAACACCGTCACATACAAGTCGCTAACACCGTAAGCAACACTCTCGGGACGACCACCAAACATAGGAACCAGTCTTCCCATCTCCCGCATACTCTGGCCAAACAGGCCGGCCTGCGGATTGTAGGCAGGCGTGCACCCGACCCCTTCCTCGCGCTCAATCATGCCCACTGCCAGGGTCACACCCAGAGCATAGGCATTCTTCAGGCCCACGGCCGCTTCCACGCCGCAGACGTCGGTCGAGACACTGATATGGTAATAAGGCGTCTCCAGCATCTCCCGCAGCCGCTCCAGCACAGCTGGTTCGTCACCGCAGAAAGCTACGCACGAGTGACGTCGGTCCGCCAGCTCATAGCTGGTACAAGGCCCGCCAATGGCGTTAAACGAAACGTGCTTCTCCCCCTTAAGCCGCTCACGCCACAGGTAAGGAAACGGCGTAATCGCCCCTTCAGGTCCTTCCGCCAACCCTTTAGTCACTGCCAAAACTGGTAGTCGGCCGTCAGGAATCAGTGGCAGAACCGTTTCCGAGAACCAGTCAACACCAAAGCTGCTGACGCCCGAAATCAGCAGGTCGGCTCCATCCAGTGCCTCCTCCAGATCGTCGACCTGGATCGGCTGCACCCCAGCCGGAAGCTGGCGCTGCATCTTAGGATGAACACCTGTCTCCTGCACATGGTCAATGATGTCCCTGTCCAGGGGTGTCCCCACCAGCCGCACTTCATGCTGGTTATCCCGCAGCGGAATGGTCATAGCCGATCCCATCATCCCCGCTCCCACAATCGTTACTACACTCACTCCTATCACCTACAGTCTTTAGATTTGCCTCGGCCATCGCGTCCACTCCATTTCCATGAATTCGCATTCGCAAGTTGATTGTCCTGCGAGAGGATTCTCAGCGCGAATGGAGAATATCTTAAAAACATTCCGACATTCAATCTTGCAGAATTTAGGAGGGATTCCCATGAAAACGTCTCCGTCACTGCAGGGCATCGCCTGTCTTGTCATCGTCCTGCTCATTCTGCCAGCAGCGTTCGGTCCGGCCTATGCCGCACTAGACGCCGTTGAACTGCCCATCGATGTGCTCGTGTATTTCACAGGCCAGGAAGGCGCTGGTGGCGCCGCCATCCCGACCATCGTCGGTGTCGGGCCGAATCCGATGCAGCGCATGCGTGTTGGGTTCTTCGAGGATGTCTCCATGGGGTCAGGAGCGATGTGGCGCACGGCCGGCTGGATGGCTGCCGTCGTCAGCGCCTATACCTTGCGGACCGACTTGTCCGACTACACCATCTACTTCGATGTCGGCGGTCTGATTGACGGCCCGAGCGCCGGGGCTCTCATGACCATCGCCGTGCTAGCGGGCATGCAGGGGCACTCGATTCTCCCCCACGCGACGATGACCGGTACAGTAAGCCCTGACGGAACCATCGGCCCGGTGGGAGGCATCTACCACAAACTCCAAGGCGCTGCCGATCTGGGCAAGACGCTGGCACTCATACCCCTTGGGCAGCGGTTTGAAGAGACAGCGGAAGGCGAACTCGTCGACCTTATCGCCCACGGCCGTGCGTTAGGCGTTGAAGTGCGTGAAGTCGGCGACATTGGAGAGGCCTACCCGCTAATCACGGGGTCACAGCTACCCGCGCCCGTAGTCCCGCCAGCGCGCCACTCGCTGCCCGACGAGACGTTTGAGACACTCCAGGCCTACTATCAGCAGTGGGTCCACCGCTACCAGCAGGTGGAAGCAGCCTTTGCGCAGTTCCAGGTTCCTGTACCCGATTACGTACAGCAGGAAGAACGGAGCGCTCGGCAGGCACTGATGCAGGGATTGGCTGCTGTGGCCTACGACCGCATTACCGGCGCTTACCTCAGCGCGCGTTTTGAGCTCCTGGGCGCGCAGTTAGCCCACGAACTCACACACAGCGGGTGGGACGGCACCTTTGCCATGGTGGACCAGCAGGCTGCCGTCATTGAACGCATTGACGAGTTCCTAGGACAGCTTCTTCTGACGGATCCCCAGAACATGGGCGAAGTACCAGGACTTCTGGCGGCCTATGCCTACCTATCCCAGGCCTACGGCTGCTATCTGCTGGCCGAACAGCACCGCTCCGACTACCAGCACCTGTCTGGGCAAGTTCTCGCCGCTACCGGACCCTCCCTAGGGATCCAACTCGATGACAGCCATGGCTGGCAGGGCGCGCTAGTAGCCGATGTGCAGCCGCAAAGCCCCGCCGCCCAGGCCGGACTGCGCCCAGGAGACTTCATTGTACAACTCGACACGATACTTCTCCAAAGCGGCCAGCATCTGCTGCAGCTCCTGCAGCAGATCGACCCAGGACAGTACTATATGCTGGTCAACCGAGGCCCAAATTACACGTATCAGGAATGGGTGCTGGTAGATCTCACGACTACCGAAGACCCTGAACTGCTGGATGCAGCGATTCAGCGCCTGGCCGAAACCATCGTCTTTTTCGAGATTGCCGATGTATTCGTACAGGTGGGACAGGATCTGCTCGTGCTTGGGCGAGGCGCAACCAGCGTTGGCCCTCCCGACCCACGCCGCGTGGAGAGCTTGGGAAGTCTGCTGAAAGCCGGTTCCACTTCAGGCCTAGAGTATTTTGACGCGATCGTAGTCAATGAGATTGCCAAAGCCTGGGGGGTCCACCCCGACACCTTCCGCTGGCAGTTCATGAACATGGACTACGGCTACGCCCTGACCTTCGCCAACTATGTAGCCGGCCAAACAATCGGCGGCATGTCGCCCTACGCTCAACTCGGTTCGGCGGCGGCTTTATTCCACGACACCGGCTATCTCATTACCAAGTACTACAACCTGAATGCTGAGACGGACGTCGAAGGCAGCATCACAGCCATCAGCAATGAACGCGCCCTCGTCCACATGCTCAATCTAGCAGCCCAGCAAGCATCGACGGCCATCGCCGAAGCCCAGGCTTTGGGCATTGAACCCATCATGAGCATCATGATGTATGAAAACGCCCAGCACACACGGGAGGGGACTCTCGACGACAAACTGTCTGCGCTGCAGCAGTTCTGGAACGCATCGTTTCTCGCTCAGACACTAGTCATTCTGTCCGAACACGCAAGCGAGTACCGACCCACCGAAACACCGGTACCCGCACCTGTACCGACACCTGTTCCGGTGCCGGTACCTGTACCTGTACCCGTGCCTGTGCCGACGCCTGACACCGAATCGGTCTCGCTCATTGACGGGACGCTGACCGCCGCGGACCTACAGTTTGACGACTCCACGTATTACCAAGTCGTGGAACTAGCTTCTGTTACAGCGCCGACGCTCCGTGTGCAGCTGCACTCGACAGAGTTCTACCCTTATCTGATGCTCGTTGATGCTGCCGGGGATATCCTCAGTGAAGCCGGACCGCTAGACCAAGACCCGGATTTAGCCGTATTGGAGTATGCGGTGACACCAGGCACCACATACTCTGTGGTCATCAACACCGTATACCGCAACGAAACCGGCCGTTACAAACTGGAAATCCAGGGAGCCTCTATCGTTCTGCCCTAGGAAGGCGTTGGTTGTCTCCGCTTTTCCACGGACGAGGGCATCACAGCACCTCGTTTACATGGCATTTAAGGTAAACGAGGTGAACCGGCACTTGTCAAAATCGAGAAAATCAACAGCCTTCTAGCGAGAGCTATTGTCCTGATCGCTGCTCGCCAAGCGAGCGCGGAGGCGTGAGCGGACTCGGTACAGCCACACAGCGATCATCAGGATGACAAAGCCCGTATACCAAAGGTATTCCATGCCCTCTCGATCAAAGGGGCGCGCCATGACAACCCGCATTTT
>SLOG01000111.1 GCA_007132635.1 Limnochordia bacterium | reverse complement strand
GTCTGCTTTTTGTTCTTCTGATGTCCGTGCCTGCGGTTTCTTTCTCCGTACAGGAGCGTGTCGCACCGGTCTTTGGCGTGGCGTGGGCGACTGGAAACCGGGTTGAAGTGATTCTAGCCAATCCCACGGCCGAGCGGCAGCCGACAGCACTTCTGCTCGGTACGCAGGCAGATGGACGGTCTTACACGGCGGCGGAAACCTATGTGGAAGTCCCGCCTCGGACCGTGCTGCAGCTCACACTGCCGTGGGAACCAGTGTTGGTGGACGGATCGTTCGTTGATTCGGACACCGTTTCCCTGCATCAGGGTTCGTTTGTGGATCGCTTGTCGGTACAGGCAGGATTGGCTGCGCATCCCCTGCGGTTCGCTGTGCGGTCAGGCGAGACACTGGAGTTGGTGATAGGCGACCCGGAGTGGTCTTTCGTGGGATACGGAGCTGTGGTCGAGGGCCATTCCGTACCAATCTCGGTCACCGAAGAAGGCAACCATGTGCGGGGAACGCTGCGAGCGCCTTTATTAGAGGGGTTGGCGGGGATCCTGCGCATCCCGATGCGGCACATATCGGGATGCCAGGAGACGACGTCGGTGCTTGTTTTCAGTCCCCGTATGCAGTACGAGAGACAGTGATCTTCTTTTTGCTGCTGGACGTGGATTCGGAGCATCCATTGCGTTTTCTGAAGGAATACGGCCATCGCTTGTGGAAAGACGTAGGAATACACGCACAGACCCACGCGTTGTGGGCAAGAAGGAGATGGTGCGATGAGTTTCGAGTATATTCAGGAGATACCGGGTTTCGAAGAGATCATTGCGGAGATGCCCATTGATGATGAACTGCGAGCTGTGAAACGGGAGCGAGACCGCCGGATCGCAGACGTGCTTACGGGGAAGAGCGATCGGTTCTTGCTCATCATCGGGCCTTGTTCGGCCCACCACGAAGGGGCAGTCTACGAGTATGTGCGCCGGCTGGCCCGGGTGCAGGAGAAGGTACAGGATAAACTTGTGATCATCCCTCGCGTGTACACCAACAAGCCGCGCACGACAGGCCAGGGTTACAAGGGCCTGCTGCATCAGCCGGATCCAGCCAAGAAGCCCGATATTGTTAAAGGCGTGAAGGCACTGCGCACCATGCACATTCGAGTCATTCGCGAGTCCGGGCTGACAGCAGCCGATGAGATGCTGTATCCGGAAAACTATTCCTACCTGGCTGATCTACTAAGCTATGTGGCCATCGGGGCGCGCTCGGTAGAAAACCAGCAGCATCGCCTCACCGTGAGCGGCCTGGATGTGGCAGCGGGGATGAAGAATCCCACGAGCGGAGATATCTCCGTGATGCTGAACTCGGTCAAGGCGGCCCAGTCACCCCATGTGTTTGGTTATCACGGCTGGCAGGTGCAGACATCAGGCAATCCCTTGGTGCATACGGTCTTGCGGGGCGCCACAGACAGTCAGGGGAAATCCATCCCCAACTATCACTACGAGCACCTTATGAACCTAGCGGAGGTCTATCTCCAGTCGGGCCTCGTCAATCCAGCCATTCTCGTGGATACCAACCATTCCAATTCTGATAAACAGTACGCGCAGCAACCCCGCATCGCTAGGGAAGTCATGGGTAACCGAGCCTATCTGCCCCAATTAAAGCGTCTGGTGAAAGGTCTGATGATCGAGAGTTTCCTAGTCGAAGGGGCCCAAGGCGAGGATGGCACCGTCTTCGGCCAATCCATCACGGATCCTTGTTTGGGTTGGGAAGAGTCAGAGCGCTTGATCCTGGACATCGCTGACTGGGTTTGAGGCAAAGGGGGCAGCTATAGTGCAGGTTCCCATCGATGCAGCAGGCAGTGACCTATATTGGTTCCATTCAGCACCTGCGGACCCACTGCCTGCTGGATCTGGTGCGGGGCGAACGTACGCCCCGAGGTTTGGTATGGGACTGGTCGCTGTTTGACCGCGGCCTGGATGGGGGCCGGGATTCGATATCGTGGATTTTCCGGGAGGAGAGGATGCTTTGTGACAAATCCAGAGGCAAAAAAACAAGCACCGGTGTTTTGGGATCCGCAGCAGTCCATCGAGGCGCGGGTTGAGGACATCGTAGCAAAACTAACCCTCGAGGAGAAGGTTTCCCAGATGGTGCACTACGCATCGGCCATTCCGCGATTCGGGATTCCCGAGTACAATTGGTGGAATGAATGCCTGCATGGTGTGGGGCGAGCCGGGGTGGCGACGGTGTTCCCGCAGGCCATTGGTATGGCAGCGGCGTTTAACCAAGAAGGAATGTTCCGCACGGCATCCATCATTGCTGATGAGGCTCGGGCCAAACACCACGAGTTTGCCCGCCACGACGATCGTGAGATCTATAAAGGGCTTACATACTGGACACCCAACATCAATATTTTCCGCGATCCTCGCTGGGGCCGCGGCCAAGAAACCTACGGCGAAGACCCTTATCTCACAGGGCGCTTGGGAACTGCTTTTGTCAAAGGGCTTCAAGGGGATCACCCTAAGTACCTCAAGCTCATTGCGACACCGAAGCACTACGCCGTGCACAGCGGCCCCGAACCGCTGCGGCACAGCTTTGACGCGGTGGTCTCTCCGAAGGATCTCTGGGAGACCTATCTGCCGGCGTTTAAGGAATGTGTGAAGGAAGCCGGAGCCATGGCCATTATGGGGGCCTACAACCGCACGAATGGTGAACCATGCTGTGCGAGTCCCACGCTCCTCCAGACGATCCTGCGCGAGCAGTGGGGTTTTCAGGGTCACGTTGTGTCCGACTGCGGCGCTATTAAAGATATTCACGCCCACCACCAGGTGACCGATTCACCCGAGGCATCGGCGGCGTTGGCTGTCACCAACGGCTGTGATCTGTGCTGCGGGCAGACGTTTGAGAGTTTGGTTAATGCGGCCCAGCAGGGCCTGATTCCGGAAGAGGATATCGACAAGGCGGTTCGGCGCTTGTTTGATGCGCGTCTGCGGTTGGGTATGTTCGATCCCGAGGATGAGGTTCCGTATGCGCAGATTCCCTACGAGGTTAATGATTGCCATGAACACCGGCGAGCTGCCCATGTCTTTGCACAGGAGTCCATGGTGCTGCTGAAGAATGACGGCGTGCTTCCTCTGAATGACAGCATTCGGTCACTAGCTGTAATCGGCCCTAATGCCGACTCGAGGGACGTCCTGCTCGGCAACTACTTCGGGACACCTTCAGCCTATGTCACAGCGCTGGACGGTATTCGTGCCGCGGCTGCAGACAGCGGCATGGCCGTGCGCTACGCCGAAGGCTGCGATCTGACGACGACTAAGACGGACATGTGGGGAACCCGCGCTGTCCGGGGTTTCTCAGAGGCCGTGTCTGCGGCTGAACGTTCGGATGCCGTGGTGCTGTGTCTTGGTTTTTCTCCGGCTTTGGAGGGCGAGGAAGGCGCTGTCGCGGCCTCGGACGGTGGTGGCGACCGCACGGACATCGATCTGCCGGGCGTGCAGGAAGAACTCCTGAAAGCCATCGTTGCCGTAGGCAAACCGGTGGTTGTCGTGCTCTTCAGCGGCAGTCCCGTCGCGGTAAACTGGGCTGCCGACAACGCTAATGCCATTCTGGAAGCCTGGTATCCCGGCGAAGAAGGCGGGACAGCCATCGCAGACATATTGTTTGGTCGCTGCAGTCCGGCTGGGCGACTGCCGATTACCTTTGTCAAGTCTCTGGATCAGCTCCCGGACTTCACAGACTACGGCATGCAGGGACGGACGTATCGCTATATGCTGGACACGCCGCTGTATCCCTTTGGCTATGGTCTGAGCTATACCACGTTTTCCTATAGCGATCTGGACGTCGGTACCGACGAATTGGGTACCGATGAAGCCCAGACCGTCTCGGCAGTGGTAGCCAACACCGGAGACCGGTCCAGCGATGAGGTTGTGCAGCTGTACCTGCACGATGAAGACGCCTCGGTCCCTGTGCCGCGGTTTTCTCTCCAGGGATTCCGCCGCATACACCTGCAGCCGGGGGAGTCACAGACCGTTACCTTCACCTTGACGCCGAGGCAGCTTGCGCTGATCGATGTTGACGGACACTGCGTTCTCGAACCCGGCCGATTCCGCGTTTGGGTAGGCGGCCGCCAGCCGGATGCCCGCAGCGCCGAGTTGACCGGTACTCCCGTGCTCGAAGGAATGTTTCGAGTGGTGGGCGAAGCGCGAGAGATTATGTATTAAGGGATGTATGCAGGAAAATCGAACGGGCATCCTTCGCCTGCGGGTGGAGGGTGCCCGTTTACGGACCACCGTGCTGTGGGAGACTGCACGCAGGGTACAATACTACGGATGGCGAAAGAGTAGGCAGGAGGTAGCCTATGCCGAAACCATCGTGGTCCGTCTACAGTGAGATTGCACGCTTCTTCATTCCCTTGTCCTTAACCAGCCTCATCATCCAGCTGTCGCATTCGGTGGTCAACGCCGGTGTTGCCCGTACACCCAATCCGGAGATTGCCCTTGCCGCCTATGCCTTGGCCATGAGCTTTGTCCGTCTGATCGAAAACCCGATGTTCATGGTGCGGCAGACCGTCGTGTCTTTAGTGAAAAACAAACAGTCGCTCACAGAGGTGAGCACTTTCGTCTTCCGCATGGCAGCCCTTATCACGCTGGTCTTGGCCCTCAGCGGCTTTACTCCGCTGGGTCACTGGCTCTTAACCCGCGTCATGGGAGCGAGCACCGAGATCGCCCAACAG
>SLOG01000049.1 GCA_007132635.1 Limnochordia bacterium | reverse complement strand
CTTGGCCCCAGGGGAACCTGCCGGTCCTGCAGATCGGCCGTCTGCTCTGGGTGGCCAATTACGTATCCGGCGTCGAGCCGGAGCACTTTGGCGTCTTTGCGAAGAAGCAGGCGCTGGTGTTTGGGGAGTTCGAGCGCACGGGGGAGCTGCGTTTGCCGGGATGAAGTGTTCGGTGCTTGCTGGGGTAAAGGAAGAACGCCGATTCCCAAGGGAAAAGGCGCTCTTCCTTCTCTGCGAGTCCTGGTATCTATTTTGCGGCAGCTGCGTTTTGACCTGCAATCCGTCCGAATACAATGGCATCGACGATCGCGGTGCCACTGCCAGGATAATACTCGCCGATTAACCCACCAACAGTTTCGCCTGCGGCCATCAAGCCGGGGATAACCTCGCCTGTTGTGGTAAGAACCTCTGCATTGGTGTTAATCCTTAACCCACCAATGGTCAACAAGGAACGGCGATTTAGAATCTGTACACCGTAGAATGGCCCCTCGGTGAGCGGACGTAGTAGCGAGGGGTCTTTGTCAAATATGGTGTCCTCGCCATTGGCTGCGTCGGTATTGTGTCGTTGGATCGTATTGACGAGTGTTTGGGGATTCGCGATACCCAATTCTGCCGCCAACTCTTCCACTGATCCTCCAGCAGCAAGTTTTCCGTCGCTGACAAGTTCAGTTACGACATCCTCGTCTATGTCTAATTCCTCAAGCATTGCAGAGTCGAAGACGGCCCATGCCAGCCGTTGTGGCTGTTGGTTGAACTGGCTTATAATAAAGGAATAGAACGCGGCCTCATTGACGAAGCGTTGTCCCTGTTGGTTCACATAGATCATCCAGTTGCGAGCAGGAACCTCGTCCACTGCAGAGGCAACCAGCGAACCGCCTTCCGACTCCATTTTCACTGTCTGAGCGCCGAGTTTTTGGGCCATGATAATGCCATCTCCTGTAGCTCCCGGAGTGCCAGCCCAATAGTAGCTATCGCCTAGTGCGGCTAAGTGAGGCTGATGCCGTCGAAGCATTTCCATGCTGTTACCAAATCCACCGGTAGCCAATACTACGGCCTTAGCGCGGATTTCGAGTTCTTCGCCTTCTTTGTCCTGGGCTGTCACCCCAACAACTCTGCCGTTTTCGTGAATCAGATCGGTAGCAGGTGTTTCCAGCATGAGCGTTATATTCGGGTTGGCATCAACACTATCGGTTAGACCTCGGACAAGGCCACCTCCGCCATCTGTAGCTCTATGGCCTCGCGGCAGTGGCTCAGAACCAGCAATGTAAAGCCGTTCTGGCAGGAACTCCACACCGTTAGCGATTAGGAAATCAATGGCGTCCGCTGATTTTTGTGAGGCGAGTTTTACCAATGCGGCATCGACCTGGGCGTTAGCAAAAATCATCCGATACTGGTACATGTCCTCTGCACTATCGGTGATGCCTGCTTCTGCTTGGACAACGGTATCGGCAGCGTGGACGATACCACCCGAAACGACTGTACTTCCGCCGGCGAAAGCCATTTTCTCTAGTAGGATAACACTAGCACCGGCATCGGCAGCCTCAATGGCTGCTGAAAGACCGCCGCCGCCTGCACCCACGACGACTACATCGGTTTCCAACGTGTTAGCGCTAACTACAGAACCCATGAGAAGCACACATACTATGGCCAGGGTCAAATACACTGTTCTCTGTCTCAAAATAGACACTCCCTTACCGTTTTAGTTTTCCGTTTTCCACTCGGACTGAACAACACCAATAGCCTACAATAAACTCGCTTCTACACAACAATAGAAACTCCTCCTGCCGAGAGGCTGATTGAAACGAACTGCCCACCGGTTAAAAAGCTTACTAAAACGGCGCTTCCGGGCCTTCGAATTCGTCTTGCACTACCAGGTACCGTTAAGGTGCCCGCCGGCCTGTGTCCCCATTAACCCGGACTAATACACAGAGCTGACGGTTTCCATGGGGCCTACCCCTCGTATATTGCGTACACAGGGGATGCCGACAGCACGCGCAAGCTGCAGGTGACTCCGGACACTCGGACACTCCGGTCCAACAACATGGACCTGGCGTGCGTGACCATCAGCTTGACCGACGAGCGGGGTGTTCTCCAAACCGGAGCGGACGCCCAGGTGACCGTTACGGTGACCGGGTCCTGCGTCGTCCAGTGGTCCGGCAGCGCGGATCCGAAGAGCGAGGAGTATTTCTTTGACACCACACGTACTACCTATGATGGGCAGGCCCTGGCCGTGATCCGCTACAGGAGAGACGGGTGCCGTGCGGATACGTGTAGCGGCGCCCGGATGGGGCGTCGAGACGGTGTCGATTGAAGTGCGGTAGGCGGGGGTTGGGTTGCGTGGCGCGGGTTGACCGCACGAGTAGGAAAGGAGAGAAATTCCCGTGACGAATTTCGTAGACCTGAAACCCTTTCTATCCAGTGAAGATCCGCTCGTGAGGATCTTTGCTGCCGGATACTATACTCAAAGCTATTCTGTAGATTCGGGATGTATCTCCTGATCTGCTGCATGATGCTGGCCGACCTACGGAAAATGCGTGAGGCCTTACCATCGTCTGAACTTGGCGGGAGGAGTTCGCGGAGGAGGAGACTCGGATAGCGGGAGGAATGGACACTCTAACGAAGCTAGACGGTGGTAAGGAACGACCAGTAGCGAAAACCCCCCAAGGTGGGACGCAACGAGCCCTATCCTTGCGGCAGCGGCCAAAGCCGGTATCGCGTTCGAACAGTACCAGGATGCCTCCCGCATCGGCCCCTGGGTGGTGACCGTGTTCTTCGCTTTTGGGACCATCATGAACCTGTCTTCGCCAAGCATCAAGGAAAAACGGATTATGGGCCCGGCTAGTGTCATCGCGTTTGTCAGTACGTTAATCGTGGTCGTGGGCTAGAACACCAAGTAATTCTTTACCGGGAGCATTCTATAGTCACACTCGGTTGATTTCGCTTCCATCTCAGCTTCTTTTAATCTGAAGTATATCTCCGTTTGGAAAAGCTTACGTTCATAAGCTTCAATGCTTAGGACCACCGTGTCGCCACGCCCGTTCTTGGTTAGGAAGACGAGTTCGGATGTCTCATGAACAAGCTTGGAGATCTCCGAGAGTTAATTGCGCACATCCGAGACAGGTCGAATGTTTGGCACTGTAATCATCTCCAGTCTTATGGTATCATTATTTTCTCACGATGTTGATAATCGTGCAATGGAAAGAAGGGAACCGTTATGCGCATAACCGCTCTAGTTGAGAACACGGCTGCGGAACCTGCTCTCGGGAGCGAGCACGGGCTCAGTTTGTTCATTGAGACGCGGGAACACCGCATTCTGTTTGACTTCGGTGCCAGCGAACTGGTGGCTGCTAATGCCGCCGCGCTGGGTGTGGACTTGGGTGCGGTGGACTTCGCAGTGCTGTCCCACGGTCACTACGATCACGGCGGCGGGCTGCCGGCGTTTCTAGCGGCGAACACCGCGGCGCCCATCTACCTGCACGAACAGGCCTTGGCGCCGCACTACGCGGTGGGGCCAGACGGTATCGAACGGTTCATCGGGGTGGATGCGGAGACTATTCCGGTGGAGCGGTTGCTGCCGGTAGCTGAGGAGCGGGTGGTGGACGAGAGTGTCCAGCTGTTTGCTGGGGTTCATGGTGATCGCTTCTGGCCCGCGGGCAACAGCAGTCTGTATCGGAGGGAGAACGGGCAGGCAGGGCGGTTGGTGCCCGACGACTTCGCCCACGAGCTCAACATGGTGGTTCGGGAGAGCGAGGCGGTGGTTTTGTTTGCCGGCTGCGCCCACTGCGGGATCGCCAACATCCTGGAAGCGTTTGCCGCCCGGAACGGCCGGTTCCCGACGCATGTTGTCGGAGGGCTGCACCTGCACAATCCCAGCCAGCAGACGGACGAACCGGAGTCTGTTCTCCGGGATCTGGGTGCCTATTTGCGGGATACAGGGGCAGAGTTTTTCACCGGTCACTGTACCGGGGAGGCGGGCTTTGCGGCTCTCCAGGACGAACTGGGCGAGCGGATCCGCTACTTGGCTGGTGGGGAGCGCGTGACGATTCCGAGGGTGTAGGCGCGGTGTGAGGCGGCAAGTGTCTTCGGGAGGGAATGCTGTGGCGAAACGACGACAACAGCGGGTGCGGGTCCACTTGGACCCCGAGGCCAAACAGAATGCTCCGGCACCGGAGGATATCCCGCACATCCTGCGGGCTGCCGACGACTGCATTGGGCGCGCCGGGCGCGGCATGTTGGTAAAGATACTTAAGGGTTCTAAAGTGAAACGCTTGCTGGAGCTGGGTCTGCAGGACTGCCCCAGCTATGGGTACTACCGCAGCAAGACGATGGACGAAATCGGGCGGATTGTCGACTGGATGATCTTGGCTGGGTTCTTGGAAATCCAGTACGACGGGCGCCTGCCGATGATCGTGTTCTCGGACCGTGGGTGGGAGGAGTATAAACCCGTTTACGCTGAGGAAATGTACCAGGTGGTTCTGCAGGCGGCGGCGGACCCGGAGGCGATGGAGGCGGCTATTGAGCGCCTGAAAACCACGAACCGGGAGGTCATCTTGCAGCTGCTCGAGGCGCTTGCGAAAAGCAAGAACATTGGTGTAGTGAGGTTTCTTGAGGCATGGAGTGCGCAGGAAGTCAAGAAAGTGCGGGCGGCGATTCGCCAAGCGATGGAGGAGATACGGCGGTAGTCGCTGCAGAAAAGAAGCCGAAGATACGG
>SLOG01000281.1 GCA_007132635.1 Limnochordia bacterium | reverse complement strand
TGATCAGCCAATGCTTGGACTTGCTGTGCCTTTCCTCGTACCACTAACACTTTCAAGCACGTCTGTTCATCCAAATGAACTTGGAGGTTAGCAAGAATTGTTAGAGAGTTCGAATGCGGAATATCTATATGCCGGAGGCGAACACCGTAGGGGTACAGGAGTGTAATTGTGCCTGCCACCTCTTTGTTCTGTTACTCTAGACTGCGGCGAATAAGGGCGTCTTTGACCAAGTCCCGCAGGGCCTCAGAACGGTTGGGATACCCCGTCCGCTCAATGAAGTCATCAAACTCGTCTAACAAGCTCGCGTCCATGGATACACCAAACCGTTTGAGCTCGCCCATGAGTGACCTCCAATCCCAAGACCAAAGGTTATCCCTAACGACTTCGCCAGAAACAAAGGCTCTTCCTTCTGGAGAGCACTCTCACCGAATGGTGAGCCGCTCATCGTGTTGAATCTCTTGCTCACCAATCATATCGCGAACGAGCACAGACGCCGTGTAATCCCCGTGCGGAGTCCACCAGGGAATATCAA
Organism: Limnochordia bacterium; assembly: GCA_007132635.1. Taxonomy (GTDB): domain Bacteria; phylum Bacillota; class Limnochordia; order Darwinibacteriales; family SLO01; genus SLOG01. Next base: position 4,181 of record SLOG01000281.1, on the reverse strand, counting down.
CCCAAATGTAAAACCATATCGTGTCTGGCGGGGTTTTGTCAACAGCATCGTAGTCCACAAGATCATTCTGCCGAAAGAGGCGGCGTCCGGAAGCTGAGTGCAGCGACACACTGACCGTAAGATGAGAAGCGTATCCGGCCTCCGTCGTGTCATAGGCAAATCCCGAGATTTCCATATAGGCGTACGCCCGCGATGATCTTGAGAAAACGCCTTCGGGATTTGGGATGTAGTCTTGATACCCGAGTACATCATCAGCCCAGTCGATGGTGGTGAATGAGAAGCCGTCGTGTTCACGAAGCTCTCCAGCAATGCCGCCAAGGGAAACCGCGCATACGATCAAAAAACCAAGCAAATACCGCAAGCTGCATCCTCCTCGCTTAATGAGCTTTCTAGATGCATGTTTTATGAGTCAAAATGGATGATGAGGTGACCGATCATGAAGCATCTTCTTAACAAAGGAACGTGGATTCGACCCACCGACAAATCAGCAGTGTACACAGAGTACGAGAATTTGGGACGCTGGGGTATTCGCGTCACCCTGTTTGGTGATTCAGCGAAAGTGGAGGCATTGGCTCGTGATCAGACGGCGCGGTACAAAGCGCCGAAGCGCTTGGCAGCGACTGTCCATCCTCCTTCATGGTTCGAGAAACTCCGAGGTATATCCTTTGAAGACAAGATAATGGACGAAGTCCATCGCAAACGACGTACAGCCCTGGAAGAAAACACAGAGGAAAACAGGAATTTGGACAAGGATCTCGAATAGAAATAAGCGTTCGAAAACCATTATCTCCCTAAAGGGGGGTGCAGTTTGAAATTACTAGTAGTTGGCGACACCGTTGATCCTCAGCTCTACGACCACTTTCGGCGCAGTCGTTTTCCCGAGGACATACGGTTCATAGTGTCTGTGGGGGACCTTCCGGCCTGGTATCTAGCGTATTTGATGTCAGTTTTTGATGTTCCCCTTTACTATGTGCGGGGCAATCATGACTTCCGGTTTGACGAGAACCCTCCGGAAGGGGCCGAAAATCTGGACGGACGTATTGTGTCTGTCTCTGGGTTGAACGTACTCGGTTTTGAGGGGAGTATGTACTATCAGGCGCAGCACGCAGTGCAGAGAACCGAGCGGGAGATGTGGTTGGTCTGGCAGAAAGTGCGGCCGCAGATACTGCTTCGCCGACGCGTCGATATCGTTGTGGCCCATGCGCCGCCTTTCGGCATTCACGACGGTGAAGACGAGTGCCACCGAGGGTTTCTCACCTTTTCGAAATTGATCCACCGCTATCGCCCACGGTTCTTCATACACGGTCATACCCATCTCAACTACGGATATCGGCAGAAACGCGTTGACGTAGTGAACCATACTACAGTGGTAAATGGGTATGGTTACTATGTATTGAATTTGGAGACTGATGACCCTCCTCAATCTGTGGACAATGTTGGGAAGGAGAACTAGAAGTGAGACCAACCCCTAGCGATACAGAAACGATCCTGCACATTTTGGCACTGGAATACCCTGATCCGCGACCCGCTCTGCATTTCGATACGCCTTTCCAACTTCTGATTGCCACGATTCTGTCAGCACAGTGCACCGATGAGCGAGTGAACCAGATCACTGGGGTTCTTTTTGCTGACTGCCCTACCCCAGAGACTATAGCGGCGCTTTCTTTTTCTCAGTTGGCCGACTATATACGTTCTGGCGGCCTATGGAAGAACAAGACTCGCAGCATTTTGGCTACATCGCGGCAACTGCTGGAACAACATGGCGGTTTGGTTCCGTGTGACCGCGAGGCGCTCATGGCGCTTCCGGGTGTCGGTCGGAAGACGGCTAACGTTGTCTTGGCGAATGCCTGCGGGGTGCCTGCCATAGCCGTTGATACTCATGTGCTGCGGGTCTCGAATCGACTGGGATTGGCTCAGAGCAGGTCACCAGACGAAACAGAACGGCAGCTAATGCAGCGAATACCAAAACGCCAGTGGTCCGGAGCTCACCACTGGCTTATTTTTCATGGAAGGCGTTTCTGCCAAGCTCGCAAACCGCGCTGCCTTGACTGCCCCCTGGGCGCTCTCTGCCCCTCTTTTATCAGTCTAAAACCGGATGAAAAGAAAAGCAAAAAGCAAGATGGCAATGATAATGGCAACTAATAAGGTATCGAAGGTTAGATTCTCGATGGTCCAAAATGAACTGCGATCCTGATGGTTTTCCGAGTGCTGCGGACGAGGTAAATGGAAATGAGCCAGATTTGTGTCGGGAATGCCAATGCTCGGCGCGTGGGGCAGTCGGATTCTTGTTGTGGCTGCGATTCCGCGCTTTACCAACGTGACAGCTGGGCGCAGCACCAGCGCCTCCATACTGAGATCGGGCAGTGCATGCAGCTGGCTTTCAAACCGAGTGACCAAGAAAAGCACTGGCAGACCTATGGCGTAAGCCTTGAGTGGGCTGAGAAGCTCTTTAACATGCCAAAAAGGGACTTCACCAAGGTGAGCCAGGTCCACTGCAGCGAAGGGGTACGTGATGGCTGCAGGAAGCACCAATTGGCTTACCCGGGTCTGTGCGAACAGTCCAATCCCTAGCAGGATAACCGAATAGACACCAAAAAGAACGCGACTGCTAAGGCTAATGTCCTCTGTGTGAGATGCCTTCCCTTTGCTTGCCCCGCAAAAGACCCTCACCCACAGCTTCGTAATGTACGCCGCAGTTAGGCCTCCTCCTACTACAAAGAGGCGTTCGAGCCACACCAGGCTCGGCCAGTTCACTAGATGCTCAGCCTCCAAAATGGCCTCGTGGATTAGGATTTTGCTGACATATCCGTTGAGACCGGGAATCCCTGTTATGGCAGCAGCTGCGACCAAAGTGAACCCGAAAGCCCAAGGCATCTGCCGCCGCAGGCCTCCTAGCTTGTCAAAATCCAACGCATGCGTTTTCAAAACGACGGCTCCGGCAAGAAGAAAGAAGAAACTCTTGTAGAAGGCATGGTTAATCATATGCATCCATGCTCCGGCAAACCCGAAAGCCCCTCGAGTACCTAGGAATGCGGCAGCTCCTAGTGCAAATAGGATATAGCCCATTTGGCTTATGCTCGAATAAGCCAACAACCTTTTCATTGAGGTGGATAGAACTGCCATTACGGCTCCAGCGAGCATGGTGCCTACGCCGAGCCAAAGGAACAGATATCCGAATTGCTGTGGGTAGTACCACAGCTCTTCTTGGATCGGAGTCAGTATCGTAAGCAGAAACCGCATGAATCCGTAGGCCCATGCTTTTATCATCAAGGCCGACAGCAGTGCCGATGCTGGTGCCGGTGCGACGGGATGTGCTTTCGGCAGCCAGACATGCAGCGGCACCATCCCCGCTTTGACCCCAAACCCGACAATGATGGCACCCAAAATTAGCCATGGGTTGATGCCGTTGGCCGTGATCACGTCCAAAAGAGGCGTGAAGGATGTGGTGCCCGCCACATGTTCAAGCAAGAAAACGACGCCCAAAAGCGAAAGGCCGCCAACAATACTCATATACAGATAAACACTGCCTGCTCTTAGGGCGGCTTCGCTCTCGGTGTGAATGACCAGCACGTAAGCGGCAAAAGTCATGACTTCGAAAAAGAGAAAGAGACTGAAAAGGTCTCCTGCCAGAAAGACGCCGGCTGTGGCTCCTAGAGTCAGGGTGAAAAAGGTGTAGAAGCGGTTTCGGTTCTCTTCATGGCCCATATATTCGCGCGCCAAGATGGACGCAAAAAGCCAGACCAAGGTGACAACGGCGGCGAACAAGCCGCCGATGAAGTCGACTCGAAAGGTCAAACCGAAGCCAAGAAACCAAGGGAGACTGTACTGTACCACTCCTAGTTCGATCACCGCGGCGAAAAGCAAGAACGCTAAGGCCGTTGTAATGGTGCAGATGAACGTAACCCAATTGTCGCGTTGGCGTTCATGTTCTTCGCCAAAGAGGGACACAATCAGCGCCCCGAAAGCTGGTAGCATTGTGATAAAAATCGGTAAGAACTGGGCCTTAATGTGCATCAAAGCCCCCCTCCTCCATTAAAAAGTCTAGCAGCCGCAGTCGTGGACAACTCTAACGGGATGTTAACCGGAATGATGTCAAAGAGAATCGTTGCCAGGGCAAGTATAACGATGGGAACCAGCATTTGATACGAGACTTCCTTAATTCCGCTGAACTCAGTATTCAG
>SLOG01000409.1 GCA_007132635.1 Limnochordia bacterium | reverse complement strand
GAAATGATGAGGAGTGGATTGCTTTGGTAGCAAAGGCCCAACGGATGCAGAATCTTGCCCCCTACCTGTTTGCGCAGCTGGAGGCAAAGATCGCGGAGGCGAAAGAACAGGGAGTCAGTGTCATTAACCTCGGCATTGGCGACCCCGATAGACCGACGCCGCAGTACATTATCGATGAGTTGGTAAGCCAAGCTGGGCAAGAGGCCAATCATCAGTACCCAACGTCCCAAGGCATGTTGGCGCTTCGGCAGGCGGTGACAGACCGGTATGCTCGGCGTTTGGACGTCTCGCTGAATCCAGCCAAAGAGGCGGCGATACTTATTGGTTCCAAAGAGGGTATCGGCCACCTGCCTTTCTGTTTCCTGAACTCTGGCGATACGGCGTTGGTTCCAGACCCCGGCTATCCCGTATATCAAGGTGGAGTTACACTAGCAGGGGGTAAACCTTATCTGCTGCCTCTGCTGGAAAAGAACGGCTTTCTGCCGGATCTTCAGGCAGTACCCGAAGATGTCGCGAAGAAGGCGAAGCTTATGTTTCTCAACTACCCGAACAACCCGACAGGTGCTGTGGCCACCCGCGGCTTTTTCACTGACGTGGTAGATTTCGCCAAGCAGTATGACATTCTGGTGGCTCATGATGCCGCGTATATTGAAGTTGGATTCGATGACTATACACCGGTTAGTTTTCTGCAGGTATCGGGAGCCATTGACGTTGGCGTCGAGTTTGGTTCGCCCTCTAAGTCACACAATATGACCGGTTGGCGTGTGGGTTGGGTAGTAGGAAATGCTGAAGTCGTGGAGGCTTTGACAACGCTGAAAAGCAACATTGACTCGGGGGCGTTTCAGGCTGTCCAGCATGCATGTCGCAGGGCATTGGAGGGTCCGCGGGATGCTGTGCAGGAACAGGTTGCTGTGTATCGTCGACGGCGTGACTTAGTTGTGGACACCTTACGGACCATGGGGTGGGACTTGACGACACCGAAGGCTTCTATCTACGTATGGGCGCGGACTCCAAGGGGCCTTTCTTCCATAGAGTTTGCCGAGCAGGTCTTCACCAACACAGGCGTTGTGATCACTCCCGGCACGGGATATGGGAGTCAGGGAGAAGGGTTTTTCCGCATTTCACTAACCGTTGAGGATGAGGTTCTGAAGGAAGCCATGCGGCGTCTTGCAGAGGCAGGAATTAAGGGTCCCGCAGGTTACGGCCATTGAAGAAGGTATTTCGTTCATAACAGGCGAATATAGTGGAAAAGAAAAAGGATGGTGAACCCCATCCTTTTTTCAACGCACAAATTTAACACAGATTTCATGAACGGAGAGAGTGACCAGCCATGCAGCAGATTTACTTGGTCCGCCATGGACGTACGGAGTGGAATGAGGCACACCGCCTCCAAGGGCGGCTTCCCGGAATAGGATTGAGTTCATACGGTCTCCAGCAGGCTCGGCGCACTGCCGAGATTTTGCGGGATGTGGACATCCAGCAGATTCTTGTCAGTCCGCTGGAACGAGCTGTGCAGACAGCTTCGATCATCAACGAATTCCATGGCGTTCCTGTGACTGTCGACAGTCTTTGGAATGAATGGGAAATGCGTAAGTGGCAGGGTCTCTACTTTTCGGATATAGAAGAACGGTATCCAGAAGAGTTTTCGCTGTGGCGTCGGAATCCGGCGGCTCGCATTGATTTTGAAGGCGAGCTTCTCGCCGATGTGGCTCATCGCATGTATCAGGGACTTGAGCAGGCTGTTGATCGCCACCCGGGTGAGGCCATCCTGATCGTTTCCCACAGTGACCCCCTTAAGGCGTTGGTCGCCACTGTTATGGAAATTCCGTTGGAAAGCATTGGGCGCCTGCAAATCGATAATGCAGCGCTGACGCGGTTAGCCTACGATGGGACGTGTTTCCGCCTTATGACTTTGAACTCAACGGTGTGACATGTGAGGTGAATTGTTTGGGAGAACGACATATCTTCGTTACTGGCGCCCCAGGTGTCTTGGGTACAGCACTACTTAAGCAGCTTCAGAGTTGTTACCCTGCGGCGCACGTTTCGGTTTTTGTTCGGAAAGAGTATAAGGAGACGTTGCAGGGGGAGTTGGCTGGTTATTCGGCAAAGGTGTTAACTGGTGAGATCGGCCAGCCGTATCTGGGCCTTGCTCCCGGCGAGTACGAGACCTTGCGCAAATCGGTGACGCACATCTACCATGCCGATGCTCTCATGGATCTAGCGGCAGCGAGGGAAGACCTGTATTCCGTGAACGTTCTGGGTACGGAGAATGTTGCGCATATGGCCACCCAAGCACCTAACCTCCGCGGGTTCGTGTACGTCAGCACGGCCTTTGTCAGCGGCCGTCAGCGAGGCGCCTCTGTCAGCGAAGACTCCTTGGACGAAGACCAGAGATTCCGCAGCTACTACGAGCAGTCTCGATTTCTAGCTGAGCAGGCGGTGCAGTCAGTCCGCCGCAAAAAACCCGTTATCATTGTTCGGCCGGCGGTTATTGTGTCCAAGGGTTCGCTCGATCCTTACGGGACGCGCAGCCTCCTTTTTGACTGGGTCCGGCTAGCTAAATTTGCGTCTGGCCTGCCTGGCGGTGGTATGCTTCCGGCAGACGATACTCCGTGTTATGCGGTATCGGTAGAACGCCTTGTGGAAACAGTGGGCCGTCTCAGCACGGACCCGAAGCATTTCGACCAAGTGTACCATGTTGTTGACCCCAATCCGCAAACCGGGAGCGAGTTGAGCGCGGATCTTTACCAGCTCGTGCGAGGTAGGCCAGCATCTCGAACGTGCTCGAGGTGGCTCCTCGGGAGTCTATTGACTGTCCCTTGGATTAGTCGGCGAATTGGTGCTGCACTGCAATCGGCCGCGTACTTGCGGTGCAACCCATCACTAGATGCAGGTCATCTGCGAGAGGCCTTGGCCGGACTTGACTCGGAGTGGCCGTCTGTAGGAACGTACTTGGCTGCAATGTCTGATACTGAGAATTCAGATTGGGGTGGATGAGATGGCGGATGTTATAACTGAATTATTGCGGGACATACCGATCCCGCGCATGCTGCAGGTTCGTCAGCGTTTCGATGAGGCGGCTTTGACCGATGTCGAGCGGGCGGTGGAGACGGAGCTTCGGGCCCTCGATTTAGCCGATGCCGTTCGGCCTGGAATGCGGATAGCAGTGACGGTGGGCAGTCGAGGAGTGGCTGATATACCGCTCATCGCCAAGACTGTGGTCGCCTTTCTGCGGGGCGCAGGTGCCGAACCCTTCATTGTTCCAGCCATGGGGAGTCATGGCGGTGCAACCCCAGAAGGGCAGATCGGTGTGCTTCGCAGCCTTGGTGTTACAGAGGAAAGTGTGGGAGCACCCATTCAATCTTCCATGGCCGTAGACAAAATCGGGGAGTTGGCCAATGGTCTCCCGATCTACGTTGATCACTATGCGGCTAACGCTGATGGGATCGTGGTCATAAACCGCGTAAAGCCGCATACTGCTTTCCGTGGACCTGTTGAGAGTGGCTTGATGAAGATGCTGAGCATAGGTCTGGGTAAGCAGAAGGGCGCAGAGGCTTGTCATCAATTGGGATTTCGGCATATGGCTGAACACGTTCCTCAGATGGCGCGTGTCATGCTTGCGAAACTGCCGATTCTTTTTGGTCTCGCTTCTGTGGAGAACGCCTATGATCGAGTCGCGCTTGTCCAAGCAGTGATGCCTAATGAGATGGAAGCGTGCGAGATTGAGCTTCTCAAGCAAGCTAAGGCACTCATGCCGCGTATCTGCTTTGACAAAATCGACGTGTTGGTTGTCGACGAGTTGGGGAAGAATATCAGCGGTGATGGTATGGATCCGAATATCACCGGCCGGTTTCCGACTCCGTACGCTGAAGGGGGCCCGGATGTTACCAAGATTGTTCTGTTTGGTTTGACCCCGGAAACTGAAGGAAACGCTAATGGCATCGGCCTGGCCGACTTCACCACTGAAGCTGTTTTTACCCAGATGGATAGGAGTAAGACCTATGCTAATGGGCTGACTTCCACGGTGGTGGCACCAACCAAAGTGCCCATGCTGTTGGCAGACAAGCGGTCAGCACTACAGGCTGCTGTGAAGACGTCAAATGTGCTGGACTACCGAACTGTTAGAATAGTTCACATTAAGAACACTCTTAGTTTGGGACAGATAGCCGTTTCCGAAACCATGAGAGATGAGACGGCAGGGAATCCAGATTTAGAGATAATTTCCGAACCATTTGAGTGGGAATTTTAGGAGGAGATGGGAATTGCTGAATAGAGAGAATCTCGGATCAGAAGTCCGGGACATTGTGAATCGAACACCGGTCATCGATATGCATACGCACTCCGATCTGTCTCCGCTTATGGATCCGCGCTGCGCCAGTAAGGCGCGCCAGGGAGTGACTACGGAGCTGGTTGGCCATTGTGGCTTCTCAGCCTTCCCACTTGTGCCCGGCACCGATCAGGAGCGGACCGAGCTGAACCGGGCGGTGATGATGGGAAGCGGCATCCGGCCGGATTGGTGTGACTGCGCCGGGTATCTGGCTGCCGTTGAGCGGGCTAAGCCGGCCATCAACGTAGGGACATTGGTGGGCAGTGGTACGATCCGTTCAGCTGTGGTCGGGTATGATGGGCGCCCACCTACAGCTGATGAAGTGAAAGCGATGCGCCGATGCGTGGCGCAGGCTATGGAGCAAGGGGCCTTCGGCCTATCGTCTGGCCTGACTCTG
>SLOG01000440.1 GCA_007132635.1 Limnochordia bacterium | reverse complement strand
TGAGAAGGCAGACATAACTCTGACAGTAGCCGGCGAACATACCCTTGTCTTAGAACGAACGCCTTCTCGTTACTGGCTCCAAGAGATTCGGGATTTCGGCAAAAGCACGGTGCTGGTCGGGGATGCGGAGCGTATTCCTGGTCACGTGGTTAACCTCCCGCTGGAGGTCGTATATCTCGAGTCCGCGCAGGATGGTGACAGAGTTACGCGAGTCTTTCAGGTGCTGTACGATGGTGAGGCCCTTTCCGGGGCGGAGGTTGAAGTTTTCCAATCCTTGGAAGCTACTGAAAACCTGTATGAAGTAGTAGATGAAGTAGAAACGGATGCGAGTGGGCGCGTTTCGCTTGTTATGGATCCCATTCATGCGTATGTTCTGGAGACGTCCCACAGTGTGCCGTCCCGAGAAGTCGACGGTACAGGACTATTTATCACGCAAGTGCGGTTCCGGTCTACTTTGTTTTTAGGAGCTTCCTACTAGAGGTGATGGCTGTGGCAAGACCGAACATCTTGTTTATCATGGCTGACGACCACGCTTCTCACGCCATGGGCTGCTATGGCAGCCGGATCAATGAAACCCCAAACATCGATCGTATTGCTGATCAAGGCATTCGTATTGATAACTGTTTTTGCACCAACTCGATCTGCGCCCCCAGTCGTGCAGTCATTCTCACAGGGAAACACGCCCACATCAATGGTGTTAAGACCCTGGGTGATCGATTCGACGGTCGGCAGCAGACCATGCCGAAACTAATGCAGGACGCGGGTTACCAGACGGCTATGGTGGGTAAATGGCACTTGGGTGAAGGCGGCAACAGTTCACCCACGGGGTTCGATTACTGGAATGTGCTGCCGGGCCAAGGAGATTACCATAATCCGGTTATGCTGAGTCCTGCCGGCGAGCAGCAGTACTCCGGCTATGTGACAGACATCATCACCGACCTGTCGCTCGATTGGCTGGATCAGCGCGACCGGAACCGCCCTTTTATGCTCATGTGCCATCACAAGGCGCCTCACCGCTGGTGGGAGCCAGACGATGAGCACGCTTCACTCTACGCGGCTGAGGACATTCCGCTTCCCGATACGCTGTTTGATGACTACTCTGGCCGCAGCCAAGCAGCCAAAGAAGCTAAGATGCGGATCGAGCGAGATTTTATGTACCGCGACCTCAAACTGGTGCCTCCGGCCGGGGCTTCGATTACCGACACCATAGAGATTCCCGATGATCTCACGGACTTTTCGCTGCGGCCGGTCGACGGCGAACCGGTTGGGTTTGGCTCGCGGCGGGAAGTCGTTGAATGGCTCTATCAGCGCTATATTAAGGATTATCTGCGCTGCGTAGCGTCCATCGACGACAATGTGGGACGGATGCTGGATTACTTGGAGACCGAAGGGTGTGCCGAGGAGACGCTCGTAGTGTACACATCGGATCAAGGTTTTTTCCTCGGCGATCATGGTTGGTACGACAAACGGTTTATGTACGAAGAGTCGCTGCGCATGCCCCTCGTGGTGCGCTATCCGCAGGAGATTCCATCGGGAACCAGCAGCAGCTATATGGCGCTCAACCTGGACTTCGCGCAAACTTTTTTGGACTACGCGGAGGCACCTGTGCCTGATGACATGCAGGGCCGTTCGTTGAGGCCGTTATTTCGGGGCGAGTCGCCAACCGACTGGCGCACTTCCATGTACTATCGGTATTGGATGCATCTAGCGCACCATTACGTAGGTGCCCACTACGGTGTACGGACCGAGCGGTACAAGCTGATTCATTACTACGGGGAAGCACTAGGAACCAGCGACAGCATTGACGAGTCCAAACCGGCCGAGTGGGAGCTCTTTGACCTTAAAACAGACGCGGCCGAGCTGCACAGTGTGTACGACGACCCGGCTTACGCGTCGGTGGCAGCGGATCTGAAGGATGAACTGCAGCGGCTGAAAAAGGAGGCTCTTGATTTTGAATAGTTAGACCAAGCTGTCGTCAACGCCTTCCTGGTTTTTAGAGTGCGCGGCAGCGTTGGCCTGTGAGAAATCAGGGATATTAAAGTAGCCAAATCATTATGATCATGATACAATGGATCTGAAGTGGTCGAGTTCTTGCTAGAGTGAATCAAGGAGAGGGGAATTGTATGGCGACTTCTGAAAAGCCGAAGGCCAAGCAATCAAAATTGCTGATTCTGATTGGTGTCATTGTTGTCGTTGTTATTGTGGGGTTGTTTCTAGTTTTGCGAGGCCCTGAAACAGGAACAGATGCTGTCCGTGCTCTGCCGGACGAGACACTGCGTATCGAAACGGCTGAAGGTGATGAGATCGAATTGACAGTCAAGGATGCCAGTCTTTTCGAGGGTAAATTCAGTGGATTCAACGGCGTGGATGCGGACGTAGTTAATACAACGGTTCTGTTTGTCTCCACTGCGTTTTCGGCAACATCGCGAATCACGGTGCAAGATCTGGAAGCACCCATCGACATGGCCTTTTTTTCGGGCGAGGGAGATTTCATGGAAATGCGCAGCTTTTCTGTAGGTACTGCGGAGGAGTTTGCCCCCGAAGGACGTTACAGGTACTTGATTGAAGCGAAGGCCGGATTCTTTGATGAACATGGAATCGGCGAAGGCAGTTCGCTGGTATTATAGTCTAGGAAGGCGTTGGTTTTCTCCGCTTTTCCACGGACGAGGGCATCACAGCACCTCGTTTGCCTGGCATTTAAGGCTAACGAGGTGAACCGGCACTCGTCAAAATCAACTGTCTGCTAGTTTTGCTAGTTACAACAACAGAAACCCAAGCAGCTTCAGCGTAAACTGAGTCCGCTTGGGTTTTTTCGCGTATCCGAATTGCCTGCACTCCTTAGAAATCGGCAGAGTTCACCGTGCGAGGAAAGGAGATCACGTCGCGGATATTCGTCATGCCTGTGACGTACATAATGGCTCGTTCAAAACCAAGTCCAAAGCCCGCGTGTCGGCTGCAACCGTAGCGCCGGGTGTCTAGGTACCACCAGTAGTCTTCCTTATTGAGACCAAACTCGTCCATTCGGTCTTGGAGTTCGTCCATACGTTCCTCGCGCTCGCTGCCGCCGATGATCTCGCCGACGCCGGGCACCAAGAGGTCCATGGCTCCGACTGTCTTGCGGTCGTCGTTCATCCGCATGTAAAAGGCCTTGATTTCCCGAGGATAGTCCGTCACAAACACTGGCTTCTGGAAGACCTTTTCTGTCAGGTAGCGTTCGTGCTCAGTCTGGAGATCGCTCCCCCATGTGACAGGGTACTCAAACTTGGTCTTCGTTTCTTTTTGCAGCCGGTCGACGGCTTCCGTGTAAGTAATCCGCTGAAAGTCTGAGTTCAGCAGGTTGTCCAGGCGCTGCAGCAGCGCCCTGTCGACGAATTTGTTGAAGAAGTTCATTTCCTCCGGTGCGTGGTCGAGACAGTACTGCACCAAGTACTTGATCATTGCTTCAGCCAAGTCCATATTGTCCTTGAGGTCGGCGAAGGCGATCTCTGGCTCGATCATCCAGAATTCGGCGCAGTGCCGTGCGGTATTGGAGTTTTCCGCCCGAAACGTGGGGCCGAAGGTGTACACGCTGCGGTAGGCTAAGGCGTACGTCTCCACGGCGAGCTGGCCGCTGACTGTCAGGTTTGTCTCGCGGCCGAAAAAATCCTCAGTGAAGTCTATTTGGTCGTCTTTTGTCCGCGGCGGCTGGTTGAGATCGAGGGTTGTGACCCGAAACATTTCCCCGGCGCCCTCGGCGTCGCTTCCTGTTATAATCGGGGTGTGTACATAGACGAAATCTTGTTCTTGGAAGAACTTGTGGATGGCGTAAGCCATGAGCGAACGCACCCGAAACACTGCCGAAAAGGTGTTGGTGCGAGGCCTCAAGTGGGCAATCGTTCGGAGAAACTCAAAGGAATGCCGTTTTTTCTGCAGCGGGTAGTCGCGTTCAGCGGCAGCCTCGACTGCGATGCCTGTAGCTTTGAGTTCAAAGGGCTGTTTCGCGCCGGGACTCTCAACTAAAGTACCGGTGACAATGATCGCTGATGCTGTGGTCAGCTTGACGACCGTCGAGAAGTTGTCAAGCGCTTCGTCGATGACCACCTGGAGGTTCTGGAAGAACGTTCCGTCATTGAGTTCGATGAAGCCAAACGTTTTCGAGTCGCGGATGGTCCGAATCCACCCCGACACCTGCACCGTCTGCTCGTAATAATCCTCTGGCTGGCGGAAGATCTGCCGCACAGTAGTCTGTTCCACGTCAATGCCTCCAATGTTTTCAAAGTAAGTCTACGCGGTGACTTTCGCACTCGGCAATCATATCCGCCGGCCAGACGGATGCCTGGACCTCGCCGATGTGCACTTTCTCCAAGAAAAACAAGCACAGCCTTGATTGCCCGATACCGCCGCCGATGGTTAGGGGCAGACGGCCATGTAACAGCTCGCTGTGGAAAGGGAGCGAGGCTCGTTCCGGACAGCCAGCAGCCTCCAGCTGCCGTTTGAGTGCTGTGGGATCGACGCGAATTCCCATAGATGAGAGTTCGATGGCCTGCTCAAGCGGCGGATACCAAAAAAGAATGTCGCCGTTGAGGGACCAATCGTCGTAGTCGGGTGCCCGTCCATCGTGGCGGGCGCCAGACAGCAGACGGTCACCTATGTTCGAAATGAAGACCGCGCCGTGCTCCTGTGTGACGGCGTCTTCCCGCTCGGCTGGAGATAGGTGAGGGTATCTGTCTTCCAGTTCTTGTGACGATACGAAG
>SLOG01000248.1 GCA_007132635.1 Limnochordia bacterium | reverse complement strand
CGGTAACTAAAGGGAATAAAACCCAATATTTTTTGTGGTTCATCCGTTCGGTAGAACCACCTAACCGGGTATTCCACATCCCTATCTTCAGTGAAGGTATAGCGGAATGTCTCCGGGTCCAATTCGCGAGTCAATGGATAGACAAATGGTGTACGAAATCCGCTTTCCTCGCTGTGAATACGAATAACAGTCGGAGGCGCATTTTGGTAGTTGCGCACGCGGTCGCGCGTCGTGTACGGAGCGAAAAACTCCGCAAAGACAGCTACAAAGTACAGGATAAACAAGACGGTAAGACCAATCATGGCTAGCTTGTGTTTGCGAAACCGCCACCAAATTAGCTGCGCTTGAGACGCGTAGAAATATCGTTCTTCCTCTTCCTGGCTTTGCTTGTTGCGACGGAAAAGGTTAGAAACAGCCTGCACTATCTTTCGAAACATAGTTTCACCCCTTAAGTTACTTTTCGTAACGGATTCGTGGGTCAAGCCACGCTAGTAGAATATCAGACAGAAATGTACCGACTACGGTAAGGCTACTCAATATCATAATGATACTTCCAGCCAGGTACATGTCCTGAGTCTGAATTGCTTGGAACAACACAGGACCCACAGTCCGCAGATTCAGCACGATGGCTACGATGACCTCTCCGCCGACCAATGCAGGCAGCATCCAGCCAATGGTACTGATAACCGGGTTAATTGCGGTACGAACAGGGTACTTAAAAATCAGACGCCACTCCGGCAGACCTTTCGCCCGAGCAGTAGTCACATAAAGTTTGCCTAACTCATCCAGTGTAGTAGCACGCATCTGACGGATCAAACCCGCAGTACCCGCAGTACCAATAACGATGAGCGGCAGCCAGATATTGGATAGCATATCGAGAAACTTGGCGATAGACCATGGTTCGCCAACGAATGCGGACGAGAACAGACCTGTAATCGCTATCCCCGTCCTGTCGTAAACTACCCACATCAGGACAAGCGCAAAAAGGAAGTTGGGCAGGGCCAAACCAATAAACCCTAAGAACGTAAACACATAATCAAAGATCGAATACTTGTGTGTTGCTGAATAGATGGCTACAGGGATGGCCACAATCCACACAAAGAGCATAGACATTAACGAAATCATAATGGTCATCGGAATCCGTTCGATGAGGATTTCAGTCACCGGTTGGTTCCATTGAAATGAGCGGCCAAGGCGCCCGTGCAGGATGAAATTGCGCATCCACATATAGTACTGCATGTGCATAGGCCGATCTAACCCGTACTGCCGAGTTAGCCTGGCGATCTCTTGTTCCTGCACCTCAAATCCAGATGCTCGCAGAGTCTGAATATAACTATCAATGTAGCTGCCCGGCGGCAATTGGATGATCACAAAGCTCATAATCGAAATAATGATCAGGAGCGGGATCAGAATGACAAACCTTCGGACGATGAAATTGAGCACGCAGATACCCCCCTTTAATGACCCAGAGACCTAAATCACGATTTCTGGTGACACCGTATTCAAAAACAGCCTACAACCATGGGTGAATGCATGAGCGCCTGACCGGACACGCGGACACGCCGACCGACTTGTCTTCTGGACTCGTACAGCTCACGCAAGACCGGTTCGCTAACACCTAAGAAAAAGCCGGGTTTCCATTTGGCGACCGGTGCTACACAGGCTATTGTCCAAGAGATCCATCAGTACCGGCTAACATCCTACAGCAGCAACCCAGCATCCAGCCCTCATTACAGTCCACTGCATCCCCCCCTTGTAAAGCAAACGCCCCGTGTTTCAGCAGCCATTATACCACAAGTTCTTCATTGATGTGTTCTTTCTTGGATTTTTTTCCTCTGCGTTAGATCCCTGTGAAGATCCAAAGCAACTACACACATCCTTGCGGCAGAACATGCCTGCAATAACTTAACGCAGACGTAACAGCTCCCTATCTGCATCATTTTCTTCATCAATTATGCATTTTCCTGCCCAGCATCGCAGAAATTTCACAGTCAAAAACCAAAACGGTTGCGCGAGAGGATGACTTGATATAACTGAACATCAACAAACCTGCCAAACTTATACCCAACCTCACGCATCGTTCCAATCAAGTCAAAACCGGCACGCTTATGCAGCGTTACGCTGGCTTGGTTATCACCTGCAATCCTAGCAATAAGGGTGTGCAGACGAGGTTCACCAAAGGAAAACCGCATCACTTCTTCCATCAACTGCCATCCTATTCCTGCTTGGCGGAAGCCATCTGCGACATAAATGCTAGTCTCAGCCGTTATCGAATAGGCTTTCCGTGCAGACCAAGGACTTAACGATGCCCAACCGACAAGCTTTCCCTGTGATTGTTTGGCGGCAAAAACGGGATAAGGACCGGTGTGTTCGGCAAACCACACACTTTGCTCAGCGATCGAACGAGGTTCTGTATCAAACGTCGCCGTCGTATGCAGCACTGCATCATTGTAGATCTCAGTAATAGCTGGTAAGTCTCCCTCGTCTGCCCGGACAACCCTCACTCCTCCAACTCCTCCTCCAACGCGTCTTCAGCTGCTGCATCCCACTGCGCAACATACTCAAACCCAAGCGACTCCAAACTCACAGCCCCCGCAGTCGAACGGTCAAACACAAAACGAATTTCGGACAATTCAGCCAATGAAAAGTCTGAATTTAACCGCTCAAAGGCATCAAGCGGAACCAGCACTGTCTGCACCACCGATTCCGCCTGCAGGAGCAGCAGTCTCTCTAATAAGGGCAATTTAGTAGTCTGCACAGGCAGTTTGGGTGCCAGTTCTTCGAAATCCCGCAGCGATACCCTTGCTGTTTCTCCCGTCTCCGACACAACTTCGATGGAGAAGTCCACGAAACGGTCGGTCGTCTCATTAATTAAGGACATCGATAGAGCGTTACACTCCTCTAAGACCGCTCCTACCGGATACTCTGGATCCATCCCGACAGCGAAAAAAGGTGCGGTTTGATCAAACGCACGTTCCCATTCAATGCGAGCCGCGAAAACTTGACTCTCCACGTGCGATGCTAACCGCATAGGAGGCTGCACTTCGGACCATGCCGTGAGACCGTCGGCAGAGAGCCGGATTCCAGGATGCGTTCCGGTTCGAGGATCGTGGTCTTCATCAAAGCCTGCCAAGGCAGAATAGGCACCCGTCCGAAACTGCTTGACAGCATAATCCTTGGGTAGCCAAGGTGCCTCAATTCGTTGGTTCTGAAACAGAGCTAACCGTTCGGTTTGCCCTTGGAGTGATGCGTCGAGGAATCCAGTAACATAAGCTTTGAAGAGCCTTCGTTGATCGTCTTCTTCAAGTACTGGTGCACTGTTCAACAGGCCAGAAAAGGGAAAACCCAAATCACGCGGACCCCATTCTGTGTTGAAATGCCCATGGTTTGCTCGATAGAAATATACAGCGGCTCGGACCCTTTCGGGCTCACTCAGCACTGTCCGGTGAAGCTGACGCTGTCCCAAAAACGCCATGATATCACCATCATGGCCTCCCTGAAGAACCAAATAATCGACACCGTCCAATATCAAATCCCTTTCGCCTGGCCTATAAAAGCGATCAGTAGGAGCTACCGCAACCACCGTCCGGATCCGAAAGTTGGTGTCCAAGCCTATAGATGCATCTTCCGGGTATGCCGAAAGGTTGTCGAACAAAACAGCCGCAGCCGCAGCTTCTCCACCCCGGGAATGACCCACAATCGCAATACTCTCAAGGTCCAACCGCTCGTACAGGGGACTACCTGACTGCTGATTCCACTTTTCCAGAAGTTTAAGGTGTTCTAGGAGATGCCAAGCCCTGCCAGCCACCTCGGCCCCGAAAAAGTCACCGGCAGCGCCGCCCATATTCAAGAAATTTTGATCGATGGAAACAACAGCATAACCGCGACTAGCCAAATGCTCACCCAAATAGGCAAAGCCCATTTCAGACGGTATATGCATGGGTGCATTTCCGTGAACGAAGACGACAAGAGGCACTGATTCCTCCGTATCCGGAAGCCAAACAAGGCCGTTAAGCGGCGCTTCAGACAGGGAAAACCCCCAATACCTGTCCCGGTATCGTATTCGCCAAGGCGCCATGCCTTCCAGATCAACAAATGGAGTTAGGTCCGCAGATGAGGTTCCAAGGTCGATACCTTCACCAAAACGAGCGCGGCGAAGGTCCTTCCCACTTCCGTACGACAAAACAACCACAGGTATGCCGCCTGGCGCCGTGAGATCATCAAGACCAAGCGCATCGGCAGAGACGGGGTGGTCCGAATCGTATGGAATCAGGTGCCGATCCGTACCGTCTCCGGCCACCAGAAGACCGCACGCCAAACCGCCAGCCACTCCGATGACGAGCAGGCCCCACGCGAGTACTCGTTCCCAAGGTGCCGCATCGCGATTGCGCTGCTCATAGAGTTTTCCGATTAAAGCCCCCAAGATGGCCATAGGCAGCAGCAACCCGACCACCAAGACTACAATACCAGGCACCGGCATGGCCACAAGGTACATGCCGCCGACAAAGGCACCGGTAGCTCCAACCACGAGACCAAGTCCGACAGGCGGAAGCTGCCGCCACAACAAGACAACTGCAGTACACAAGCCACCAATCAGAGCGGATACCGCCAAAAACGCCGCAATGCCCAATACGCCCTCAACACCGCGAGCGCTCATCGGGAGGGTCGTTAAGTAATATACAAACGCCGCCACGGATCCAAGAAGGACTCCTAAGAGCCCTCCCACCGAACCATGGG
>SLOG01000324.1 GCA_007132635.1 Limnochordia bacterium | reverse complement strand
GGCCGGCCTCGATCCCGAGGTGCCCCCGACGACCTGGACCGAGCTGGAGGAAATGACGGAACAACTGCTCGAGCGGGACAGCCGCGACAACATCACGCAGTTCGGTTTTCTTCCTTATTTCGGCAACACTTGGACCTGGTTGTATGCATGGCTCAACGGTGCAGAATTCCTCGACGAGACGGGCCGTATCGTAAGCGTCAATGAGCCTCGCGTTGTTTATGCTCTGGAGTGGATGGTCGACTTTTACGACAAGTACGCCGATGGCGCAGAAGTGGCTTCAGGTTTTATCGAGGGCTTCCAGCAGGCAGCTCAAGATCCCTTCGTATTGGGCAAAGGCGGCATGGTGGGCACTGGAAACTGGAATTTCAGCACCTTCGCGACGTTTCCGGACCTTAACTATGGCGTAGCGCCGATGCCGCTGCCCGACACGGACAGTGCTGTCAATGCCACGTGGTCCTGCGGGAGCTTCCTCTCGGTCTCCGCCAACACAGAGCATCCGGAGGAAGCATGGACTTTCATACACTGGTTGAGTGGGCCCGAGGGGGCGTTGGCGTATGCTGAAGCCGACTTGGCGAATCGCCAAAGGGAATGGCGGCGCCAGCGTCTTGAGGGTGATCCGGTGTATGTGCCGCTTCTCTACAACCGACGCGATACCATGGAGGCTTTGGAAGAAGCGTATCTAGGTCTGCTCCCAGAAAAAGTGCAGAATGAGTACCTCTTGGCGCTAGAGTCTCTGTCTTGGACTCGCAGCTGCACGGAGATGAGTTTGGTCGGCTTAACGTACTGGAATGAACTGCATGATGCGACGCAAGCAGCTTTGTATCACCAGATGAGTCCGCAGGAAGCCCTGGATCAAGCACAGGGGCGTGTCCAAAGAGCTCTTGACGAGGCTTGGGCTGGGGTTGACGGAAACTAGCGTTTCTATTGACAATGAATGAAGGCGGCATCCCGCCGCCTGGGCAGACAGCAAGGCCCATACAGCATGGGGTCCTGCTGTCTGCCTCTGGTTGAAAGGCAAACGGTTTTTTGAGGGAGGAGCGTTGGTATGCGGAAACACTCGAGCATGTGGAAGTCCGAGACAGCGGCCTTCTATTTTTTCATCAGTCCTTGGATCATTGGTTTTCTGGCCTTTACGGCGCTTCCCATCTTCAGTTCATTTTACCTTAGTTTTACCCGTTACAACATCTCGCGGCCGCCAGTCGGCATTGGGCTTGGGAATTACGCGGAGCTGCTAGGCGACACTTTATTCTCCACATCGCTGTATAATACTGTCTACTATGCCGTGTTCTTTGTGCCGCTGGGCATTGTGCTGGCTTTTGGGTTAGCCCTTCTTCTTAACCAGAAAGTGGCTGGCCTGGCCGTGTACCGCACGGTTTTCTATCTGCCGTCGATTGTGCCGGTTGTGGCCAACGCCATCTTGTGGCTCTGGCTGCTTAATCCTCAGTGGGGTTTGATCAACATGGGGCTGCGGTTTTTCGGCATTGACGGGCCGCGGTGGTTGGGTTCGATGGAATGGGCGAAACCAGCCATCATCTTGATGAGCCTTTGGACCGTCGGACCCATGGTCATCATCTACTTAGCGGGCCTGCAGGGAGTTCCGCAGCAGCTGTACGAAGCGGCGGAGGTAGATGGCGCCTCCAAGCTGAGGAGTTTTTTCTCCATTACGCTGCCAATGATGACCCCAACCATTTTCTTCACTCTGATCACCGGACTCATCGGGGCTTTCCAGATCTTCACCCAAGCTTATGTCATGACAGGCGGCGGTCCGGTCAATTCGACGCTGTTTTATGTGCTGTACATCTTCCGAAACGCATTCAATTATCTGCGTATGGGGTACGCATCATCGATGGCTTGGATTCTGTTTATCATCATTCTAGTCTTGACTCTCGTCCAATTCCGGATTTCCAAGAGGTGGGTCTTCTATGGGTAAACATGGTATCCTGGGCAAGATTGGCCCGCACATCGTATTACTCCTGCTGAGCGCCGTGTTTATCACACCGCTGCTGTGGATGCTCTCTACTGCTCTTAAGACGAACCGGCAGATCTTCGTGTTTCCCCCGGAGATTATCCCCAATCCGGTGATTTGGGAGAACTTTGTCGACATATTCTTCTACGCTCCGTTTCACATATATTTCCAAAACACTGTGTTCATCGTGGTGCTGAACGTCATCGGAGCGACTTTTTCATCCGCAATGGTGGCATACGGGTTTGCTAGGCTGCGCGCTCCGGGGCGAGAGATTTTGTTTATTCTTGTCCTGTCGACCATGATGCTTCCGTACATGGTATGGATGATCCCCTTGTATGTCGTGTTCGTGAGACTGGGCTGGATCAACACATTCTATCCGCTCATTGTGCCAGCGTTTTTCGGCAATCCACTCTTTATCTTCTTGCTCCGCCAGTTTCTTCTGGGGATTCCCACAGAATTAGAGGATGCCGCGAAAATCGATGGCTGCAGCTACATTGGCATCTTCACCCGTATCATGCTGCCGCTTATCAAGCCAGCACTGACCACGGTCGCTCTATTCACCTTCATGAACACCTGGAATGACTTCCTTGGTCCCATTCTATATCTGCAGACGCCGAACAATTACACGCTGGCTGTCGGCCTGCAGGTGTTCTTGACCCAGCACACCGCAGACTGGGCCCTGCTGATGGCGGCATCCAGCTTGGTCATTGCGCCGGTTATCGTTGTGTTCTTCTTTGCGCAGAAGCAGTTTATTAAAGGCATCGTGCTGACCGGAATAAAGATTTAGAGGATCGCGATGTGTGTCCGTATTGTGGGGGGGACAGAATGGTTCGTATGGTTACCACCAGTCTTCTCATGGTACTACTGGCCGGAGTTGGTGTTTTCGCTGCGGACTGCCCTGGTTGTCCAGGTGTTTTGCATGCCGGCAGTCCGGTGGCGTTGTTCTATTCATCCGACGATCCGGATTCGCTGCGGGCTTTTCGTGTTTTGGAGCAGGTAGAGGGATTGCTCCCCGGCTTCGAATTGACTGCCCAGGATATCACCGAACCGGCTGGCGGTCAGAGCTGGCAGGTTATGGTATTGGTCTACGGAACTGATGGAGAACTCTCCCTGCCTGCAGCGCTAATATCCGGAGGTATGGTGACCGGAATAGGGCCGGTTTTTGAGGCGATACGAGAATTGGTGGACGCAGCAGCGGTCCCGGCTGAGGGTTTCTTACCCAGCATCGGGGCCGCGGCGCGGCGCCTCCGCGTCCAGATGCTCTTGGGGTTTGACTCATTTCTGTACTGGGCCGTTGCCGGGGCTGGCTTGGTCGATGGCATCAACCCGTGTTCGCTGTCGATCTTGATCTTTCTAGCTGCGTACCTTCTGTACGCAGGCCGTTCAAAAAGCCGAATCCTCTTGTTGGGTTCGGCCTTTGTCGGTGGGATTTTGGTGGTGTATCTGAGTATAGGTTTTGGGCTTCTGGCAGTTCTGAACGCGCCTTGGTTTGCCGGGGTGTACCGTTTTCTGTATCCGCTCTTCGGTCTGGTTACGCTGGTTCTGGGCGGCTTGAGCCTCGTCGATGCTGTCCGTCTGCGGCGAGGCGAAACCCGGCGCGTCATCCTGCAGCTACCGGACAAGCTGAAGCGCCGCGCGCATGCCGAGATACGGCGCTGGTCCAAACGTTCACCGACGATGGTATTTGCGGGGTTTGCTGCTGGCATGGCTGTCACGGTGTTCGAGTTTCCCTGCACGGGGCAGCTTTACCTGCCCACACTCACGCTGATCGGTGACCCGTTGACCAGCACGCAGTCCTTAACGTACCTGCTGGTCTATAACGGGATGTTTGTCGTGCCGGAGCTGCTTGTGGTGGCTGCATCAGCCATTCTTTCCGCAAAAGTGGTCGCGAATTCGTACCAGAAACTGCTCAGCGGAGTGAAGGTAGTCACGGCACTGGTGTTTTTTGGTTTAGCTATCTATTATCTCACGCTGACTGCATCAGTTTTTTAACACGGCAGTGCCGTAGGCGTCTAAAGACAAAGTGCCGTGTACCTCTTCACCAGAGAGCAGCTCGTCATAGTGGTCTGGTAAGTCAATGTGTACCTTAAAAGGGTTGTGGTTCAGCACCATTAGAAAGCGCTGGTTACCTTTTCGCTTCTCCACTACTTCTACCCCAGAGTCACTTACCGGCAGGGCAGATTCGATTCCGGACTTCTGTGTGATTTCCTTTACCAGCGAAGCAAGCGCTGTCGCGTCGAGATCGCAGCCTACGTAATACACGGTTCCTTCACCGAACGCATTCATCGTAACCGCCGGCTCGCCTGCAAAGAAGTCACTGGTATAGGTTGCCAAGACGCGTGCACTGTTGACCTTCAAGACTTCGCACCAGAGGGAGGCCGTTCCCTGACCGAAGGTTCCGGAGACTTGCACCTGGCGCTCTGCGCCGAGAGCGTCGAACTCTTCTACCTCGGCGCCGGCGAGTTCCCGCACGTGGCCAGGGAGTGTGTCAGTGCTCATCGAGTTGTTCCAGTTTCGGGTCCCGGTGCGGAAAGTAAGCACGAGGTTGCCGCCGGATGCAGCGTAGTCTTCCAGCCGTTGGCGGATGCTGGGATCCATGACATTGAAGGCTGGGGCGAAGACGACTGTATAGCGACTCAAGTCCTGGTCTATGGTGGTGACATCGGCCGTCAGACTGCAGGCCGCAAGGGCGTTGTAGTAATCCATGAGCAGGCCATTGTAGTTGAACCCAGCACTATGCGGCTGGAACTCATGACTCCACAGGTTGTCATACGATTTGATTATAGC
>SLOG01000038.1 GCA_007132635.1 Limnochordia bacterium | reverse complement strand
TCCGTTCGGCCCTTCTGCCTGACGATAAGGCGCTGCTGGTATCGACAGGCGCACAGAACATGGATTTAGCCGTGGCCCAGGATCTGATTACAGCTTACTTGGACACAGAGAAGATGAACCATGTGTTCCGCGTGATGGAGGTTCTGACACTTCGCATCAAGCGCCCTGCTTCCATTTGTACGTTTGAATGATCTGTTTTCCGAAGGTCAGTCAGGGATACTGAGTCGAAGAAGCAGTTCTAAGGTCTAGAGGTTACTCTCGAAACGTCCCTTGATACTTTGTTGATCACGGCAGACGGCTAGCGTGCTGACTGCCGTGATCGGCTCCCGTCGGGGGAGCTTTTTTCTGCGTTATTGTGAGGGAGGGAGAGCGCAAAGATGGAGTTTCGTGATAAGCTGGTTCTGATTACCGGTGGCGGACACGGAATTGGTCGTGCGACGGCTGCAGCGTTCCTAAAGACAGGGGCTTCGGTTCTCATTGCTGAAATCGACGACGAACGGGGTGCTGAGACCGTTAAATGCTTGGGTGTTCTTGGCCCCATAGAATGCTTCGTTGGGGATATCGGCAATCCGGACGACGTTGAACGCTTGTTTGCGGAAATCACGGATCGCTATGGGGTGCTCGATGTCTTAGTCAATAACGCCGGAATCGGTATCGGCAAACCGCTCGTCGATTTGACGGTGGAGGAGTGGGACCGGGTCATGGCTGTGAATCTACGCGCAGCGTTTCTGTGCGTCAAGCATGGCTTAGCCCTTCTTCGGCGATCTGCTGCGCCTGCTGTTATCAACATTGCATCGACTCGAGCTTTCATGAGCGAGCCCGACACAGAGGCTTATACTGCAGCTAAGGGCGGTTTGGTGGCACTGACGCATGGGATGGCTGCATCACTCGCTCCCGATAGGATTCGAGTCAATGCAGTCAGTCCTGGCTGGATTCATACGGGCCGATTTGAGGATTTGTCTGAGAGCGATCACGCTCAGCACCTCGTGGGCCGTGTGGGGACCCCGGAGGATGTTGCCGAAGCAGTGCTGTACCTGAGCTCGCCGCGGTCGGGGTTTGTAACCGGAACGAACCTAACGCTGGACGGTGGTATGACTGTCAAGATGATCTACGAATAAGGGTCATAAATTCTTTTCAATGTTCGGCAGGGATTGGCGACGAGGAAGAGAATATCTCGTATAAATCACCTATACTACAGCTATTACAGGAGGCGTGTTTGGATGAAACTCGTATCGTGGAAGATCTGTGTTGCGCTGGTTGTTCTACTTTTCGCAGCCATCGCTGTTCCGGCTGCGGCCTTGGTGTGGGAAGACGGCACCTATGTAGGTGAAGGGAAAGGTTATGGCGGCGTCATGAGCATTGAAGTTATTATCGAAGATGGCGCTATCATTGAGATCAGTGTTCTTGAGCACGGCGAAACTCCCATTCTTTCCGACGCTGCTTTCAACGCACTTCCGGGCAGGATGATCGAGGCCCAGTCCATTGAGGTGGATTCCGTATCCGGCGCCACATACACCAGTGCCGGATTGAAAGAAGCTGTCGAGCACGCTTTGGCCATCGCCAGCGGTGAGATTGAGCCGGAAGCCGACGAGGAGTAACCCTCGGGGTGTGTCATATGGCGGTTTCGGGAATACCCGCAGTTGACTGCGGGTGTTTTCGCGTGCTGCGCTCCAGGAGGGGAGGGATTGTGGTGGCCGGAATCGAAGTGATTGTATTAGCCCGCGAGACTGGGTCCATGATGAAAGAGATCATCTACGGGCGGTGCGGACTTAGTCGAGGGCTGCTTCGACGCATGAAAAGCGGCGGTGGTGTTTTTCTAAACGATCGGCCAGCTTATATCACACAGCGAGTACAGGCCGGTGACCGGATTTGGCTTGAGTTTGCTGATTCGCCGACAGCGCTGCCTGCAGAGAAAATGCCTCTCCAGATTCTTTATGAGGATGAGTGGTTACTGGTAGTGGACAAGCCTCCTTGTATTGCGGTCCACCCCACCGGGCGTTTCACAGACGGTACTTTGGTCAACGGACTAGCTTATCACTGGGAGAGCATCGGTCTGCGAAGCAAGGTGCGTCTAGTCCATCGGCTTGATTACGAGACTTCGGGAACAGTTCTCGTCGCCAAAGAGCCATTCACTCATCGGAAACTGATTGAACAATTGGCAGCGGGTTCGCTGCGCCGCCATTACCTCGCCGCGGTTACAGGCAGTCTGCCAGCGGCCGCAGGAGTTATCAATGCACCGATAGGTCGTTCGACCGACCCCGAAGAACCGCCGTTAAAGCGCATAGTGAGAACCGACGGAAAGGTCGCTGTTACTCGTTACCGGGTGCTTAGAGACTATAGAACGTTTGCTCTGGTGGAGATGTGTCTTGAGACGGGTCGCACGCACCAGATTCGTGTTCACCTGGAGACTGTCGGCTGCGCGTTGGTGGGAGATGAGCTCTATGGTGTTCGGAGTCCGATGATTGGCCGCCAAGCTCTGCATGCTTGGTTTATCGAATTCGAGCACCCGCGTACCGAACGCCTTGTCAAGGTGCGATCCGTCCTTCCAGTAGACATGCGAGCCCTGTTAAGGGCTGAATCTCGCAAGGGATGAGGTTATATAGACATGAACGTTGTTCGTGCGGCGCAGGCCAAGGATAGAGAGCGGATACTTGGTATTTGCCGGGATGTGTGGGATGGCCATGACTATGTACCTCGAGTACTTGACGACTGGTTAGCGAATAAGGAAATGGGAACTCTCTTGGTGTTGGAGGCGGACGGAGTTGTTCGTGGTCTATGCCGCGTCACTCGCTTCTCATCAACCGAAGGCTGGTTGGAGGGGCTTCGAGTTGAGACGGGGTATCGCGGACGAGGCTATGCGCGGGACTTAACCGAAGCGAGCCTGGACGCAGCGCGCAAGATGGGGTTCATGAGTGTGCGTTGCAGCACGTATCGAGAAAACGTTGAAAGCCGTCATATTCTGGAGTCGTTCGGTTTTGCCACAGCAGCCCGCTTTCAGTTGTTTGAACGGGTGCTGCGGCCGGCGGAGATCAGCGAAGAGGGCCTATGTCTAGGTGATCAGGTGTTCTGGGTGCAGGGTTCCTGTTTCTTCCGGTTGGCTCGCGGTTTGCTGCCCATGGGATGGCAGTTTCCCAGTTGGGATGCCGTGCGCCGGGAGGTAGGACACCGTCTGCGAGTTGTGTGTCTGGATTCGGGTCTCTTGGTTGTAGACACGTGTTCTCCAGGAACTACGCTCAATGTCTGTCTTTGGGACGGCCGCAGTGATGCCGAACGCGTCAATGCCTGGCTTGATGGCTTTGGCGCGAGTGCCGGTTATTCCCATGTACTCGCGATGGTGCCGCAAGGCCACTGGCTGCAGCTCGTTCTGCCAGATCTCGGCTGGACAGCTTGGAATGAACCCGGGGCACCAGACGTGTTCGTATCCCGGCGTTCATTGGAGTAGGGAGGCTGTGACATGGAAGTGAGTTGGGAGATCGTCCTGCGGGGGCTGCGCAAAGGAATCGCGACGACCCTCGAGCTTGCCAAGGTCATTGTGCCGACGGCGATCGTTATCCGCCTCCTGCAGGCGGGCGGGCTTATGCAGTGGCTGGCCGAGGCGACGGCGCCCTTTATGGGGTGGTTGGGGCTCCCTGGGGAAGCGGCAGTTGTTTTGTTCTCGGGATACTTCATAAATCTCTACGCTGCTATCGGAGCCATGCTGACTCTGTCGTTAGAAATGCGGGAGATGACAATTATCGCAGTGATGCTTGGTTTTTGCCATTCAATCATTGCCGAGACAGCCATTAGTAAGAAGGCTGGAGCAGCGGTCTCACTCGTACTTCCCCTGCGAGTAGGGACGTCTCTGGCCGCCGGTCTTGTATTGGGAGGCCTACTGTGATTCTACTTGAAGGATTGTCCAATGGAATTGCCAGTGTTTGGGTACTTGCGAGAATCGTTATCCCCTTGATGGTCGTGTTGGAGATCGCTCGCGCCAATCGTTGGCTGGAGCGAATCAACCGTTGGGTCCATCCACCATTCCGGATGCTCGGTCTCTCGGAAGAAGGGGCATTCCCTGTGTTAGTCGCGGTCATCTTTGGGCTGCTTTTTGGATCCGGTCTGATCATTGCCAACTACCGCGAAGGTCGTCTGAGCTGCGTGGAAGTGCAGACAATGGGTGGTTTTATGGCGATCTGCCATGCGCTGTTTGAGGACACGTTAATCTTCGCTGTGCTTGGCATTCCTTTATGGCTGCTAGTCGTACCTCGCACGGTTGTGGCGATTCTTGTGAGTTTGGTTATCTACCGTGTGGCCGTCAAATGCTTTCTAGTCCCCGCGGTAGAGTAGACGGCTGCAGAACGCTACTAAAAGACGAGGGCATCACACCACGCCGTTTACCTGGCTTTTTTGGTAAACGGCGTGCACTGGCATCCGTCAAAATCGAGAAAATCAACTGCTTTCTAGTCCAAGTCAGAACCGCACCTGAACTACGCCCCGATCAACCTTGTGGATGGCTTGCTCTAGCTTGGCTCGCAGAGGGTTTTCCGAGACGCTGTGAAGCTGGCGGAGGATGTCGATAGTGCGACGGCAAAGCTGGACAAAATCACCTGGTGCAGCTCCTGTCTCTTTCAGCAGGTCTCCGATATCGACTTCCGTGCGGCCCTCGGGCATGCACAACAGGGCCAGGGTGTGACCATGAACCGCACCCATTCGGCCCACCTGTCCGTGGGTATGCCCGGCCTGGGAATGGAGCCGCAGTACCGCGTGCCCAGCCAGCCTTCGCTGGATGGCAAC
>SLOG01000109.1 GCA_007132635.1 Limnochordia bacterium | reverse complement strand
GAAGGGTAAGTGGCGGCTGATCAACGGCTGTGAGCTGTACGATCTGACCCGCGATCCTGAACAGCGGCACGACTGCTCCGCTGGGCACAGCGAACTCGTGGCCTCCCTGCGGGCGGCTTACAACGCCTGGTGGGAAACCGTTTCCCGCCGGTTCGCAGAGGAGATCCCCATCAGTATTGGTTCTGACGACGAACACACAACGCGGATTACCGCCCACGATTGGCGAGGCGACGTCGGCGACTGCGCGTGGAACCAGGGGGAGATCCGGGCGGGCAAAGAGTGCAACAGTTATGTCGAACTGTTAGTGGAACAAGCGGGCACATACACCTTTGAACTGCGACGCTGGCCCAAGGAAGAGGATCGGGCTCTGACCGGAGGCATACCGGGTGATACCATCGATTGGTTCACAGGAGGCAGAGCTCTCCCTATACGCCAAGCCGCAATCCAAGTGCAGGGCCAGGAAAAGACCACGCAGGTGACTCCGGACGACAAAGCCGTCACCTTTTCCCTGCGGTTGGAACGAGGCCCTACGCACCTACAGACATACTTGACCGACGAGAGCGGTTCCGTCCGGGGAGCCTATTTTGTCTATGTCACGCGAGTAGATCACAGCGCAAGTTCAGACCAATAAGGAGGCCAGCACCATGCCGAAAGATCCCCGCCCCAACATTCTTTGGTACTGCACAGACCAGCAGCGGCACGACACAATACGCCGTCTGGGGAACGAGCACATCAACACCCCCGTTTTGGACTCGCTGACGGAGACGGGGACGGCGTTCACGCGGGCCTACACCCAGAGCACCATCTGCACTCCGAGTCGGGCTAGCTTTCTGACAGGCCGCTACCCGGCCACACACCATGTCCACCGCAACGGAAACGCTTACTTCCCTGACACGGAAACTCTGGTGACTAAGCTGTTGGCGGATGCCGGTTACGATTGCGGCCTCATTGGTAAACTCCACTTATCCAGTGCAGCTCACCGGCTGGAGAAGCGTCCGGCGGCGGATGGGTACCGGTTCTTCCAATGGAGCCATCATCCCAACCCCGACTATCCCGAAGGCCACGACTACGCCGACTGGTTGGCTCACGAGAAGGGTGTTGATCCTGTTTCTCTGTATGGCGGCCTGCAGGAAAACATCGGGCCCGGTGTTCCGGCGGAGCTCCACCAAACTACCTGGTGCTCAGAGATGGCGATCCGGTTTATTCGGGAGGAGCGCGAAGGCCCTTGGCTGCTCAGCGTCAACCCCTTCGACCCGCATCCACCCTTTGACCCGCCTCAAGAGTATCTCGATCGCTACAATCCAGAAGAGCTTCCTTATCCGCTGTTCCAGGAGTCCGACTTGGAGCATCAGAAGCATTTCTGCGCCATCGACCAGCAGACACGCCATGCCCAAAACCCTTATCAACCAGCGAACACGGAACCCAACAGCGAGGTGACTCGGGGCGACATGGGGTCTGTACCTCCTGCGGCGTATGATGCGCGCATGGTTAAGGCCTGCTACTATGCCATGATAGAACAGATTGACGAACAGCTCGGACGCATAATATCGGTACTCAAGGAAACGGGACAGTATGAGAACACGATCATTGTTTTCACCAGCGACCACGGCGAGCTTCTCGGCGACCATGGGCTGATCTACAAGGGCTGCCGTTTTTACGAGGGGCTGACGCATGTTCCCCTGATCATCTCGTGGCCAGCCGCGGTCACAGCCGATGTCACCAGCCACGCCCTAGTGGAATTGGTGGATCTGGCGCCTACCCTTTTGGAGGCCGCCGGCGAAACGATGCCTGCCTATATGCAGGGCACCAGCCTGCTGCCGCTTCTACAAGGCACAGCCGACCGCGATCACCACAAAGACTCGGTCGTCTCCGAATACCATGGGGCCGTCGGCGGGCCCGCTATGCCCGATCAGACCCATGGGTTTATGTACTTCGACGGCCGCTACAAGGTGTGCATCTATGAAGGCCATGACGTAGGCGAGATCTACGATCTGAACGCAGACCCCGGTGAATTCTGTAACCTGTGGTTCGCACCGGATCACAGCGAATTGAAGGCAGACCTGCTTTGGCGAGCTGCCCAGCGCTATCTAGCCACCAGCGGTCCGGGAGTCGAGAGGATTGGGCGTTACTGATCCCACGATGTGCTCCCGCATCTCCCTAATCGCCTGCTGGCCAGTAAAGTGGCCTTTTTCGAGAATCGCCACCTCCATTCCCTCATAACTCGGCATGTGTACTTCTGTTTCAAGAAAGCGGTCAAAACGGAAAAGAAGGGGTCGGCAGTCAATCGAACTCGCTCGAAACTGTTCGTCGAAATTCAACAGCCTCCGCAAGAGCTCTGGGCTGCCGACAGCCTCCGGGCATACGAGGCGTTTGTAGGCAGAGGCCGCGAAGATGCTGTCTAACCGGGCTCCGGCACACATCGGTATATACCGATCCACAGAGTGTCCAAAGAAGGCTCGATGGAGATTGGCGACCCAACCACCGAGGCTGAAGCCCGCTGCATAGACAGCCGGTGACCCGTGCGCTCGCACTTGCTCGGCCAGACTATGCAGCAGGGCCGTAGTCGCAGCCAACATGCCGACATAGTTTTTCATGTGTCCCAAGGCCTGAATGTACGCTCCCTGAGCACCCTCATGGAAAGGCGCAGCAATCAACACCAAATTGACCGGTTCGTCAAAGTGTTTATCGAAAATCTTGGCGAAGGAATTGTCATTAAAGCGACCGAACTTGTAGGGCTGCTCCCCGCTACCGTGAATATAAAGTATTGTAGGACAGGAATCCCCCAACCAACGATGCACATAGTACGCTGCCTTCAGAGTGCCAGCCGGCCCCTTCGCCGTTGACTCGTGCCAAACCCCCGGCTGCAATGACCCGACTGATGCTGTCGTCTGCCGGATCGCTTCGTCTAAAGCAGGGGCCTCCAGAGACTGGCTGAACAATTTGCTCCGCCTGTACACCAAACCACCCACCAGGGCCCCCACTCGATCAATGGACTCGTGAGCCCATCGCCGCAGCCCAAACCTCTCTCGTGCGCACTCGCCTGCACTCATTTCTTGCCACATCCTTCCGTCCGTTTCACTTCCAAAGTAACGAGCCCCACACCCGTGTCCCGCAGTGTCAAGACCAATCCGTAGACAGCGGCCAAATCGGGAAGTTCACCCTTAAGCCATGTACTGTCGGCACAGCGCTGCAGCGTCATACCATCGAAGTAGTCATCCATCCAGCCGTCCAATTGCGAATCGACAACTGCCGTCACAGAAAACCAGTGCGGCATTGATACCCCCGCCTCCGAGCCATCATCGTACACGCCAATTCCCCCTCCGCCCTAGGCACAGTCCCTAACCCCTGACGAGTTGTATCCGGATTCTCGCTTGAGCTGGTCAAGGGCGGGCGTCTTGACCCCGGACTCGTCAATCAGAACATCCAGTTCGGGTGCCAGTTCCTCCATCTCGTCCATGGCATTGCGCAGATGCCTCGCTCCACCGATGTCCATGATCTTACTGCCCAGGATCTTCCGGAACAGCGGTACGAGCAGGAAATCCGGCATCCACATCAGCATCCCCAGCTTCGAGGGTTCTACCGGGAAGCCCAAGACCTGCAGCGCCTTAAAGCACTCTCGCATACCCTGTACATAAAGCTTCACCGAATGACGGCTCTCCGCCAAGCGATAGTTACACACCTCGTGAGCCACCATTGCGTAGGTCAGAGGCGTGACCAGAGCCACGTGATAGCGCTTCCACGAGTCGACATTCCTTGTCCATTCGACACCGAATCCAGCCACCCTAAACGCCTGCGTGATAGCCCTTAACCGATCACTCTTGCTTCCGTCCAACTCGCCCAAGGTCACGTTCTGAGTTATCATGTAAACGACAACGTGGCCTTCACGCTCACCTCCGGCATTGGCGTGCCCAATCACCACTCGCTCCCGGCCCAGCGCGTCGCACAGAGCCTCTGCGCCCATCGTCATGTTATGCATGAACACGAACGTCGGTATATTGGGGTTGGCCGCCAGAGCGGGCAGCGCCCCCTCCACCTGCGTCCTCTGGACAAACACCAGGCACACATCGAATGCCTCCCGACGAGGCATCTCAGCGACCACTTTCACTCGGGTAACGGTCCGCTGGCGGCTCGCAAACTCCTCCAACACGACACCATGTTCCTTTAAGTCCTGATAGCGCTGCCCCCGCGCCACCAGCGTGACATCCAACCCGGCTTCGTGCATCCTAGCCGCATAGAGACTTCCCAGTACCCCGGCACCGAAAACCAATATCTTCTTCATTTCCATCTTTGCGCACCTCCGAAGGATTTGTTGGCTTCATAATACAGTACCCAACCCCCTCAAGTGACCTCCCGAAAGTTAGGGTTTGGATCAAGAGGCCAACCCCAACCCACACAGTTTTTCCAGGAGAGAGCCACAGAGACGAAGAAACACATAAGAAACGGAACCAGCTGGAGGCATGTCCCATGACAGAACAGCTTCTGAACATCAAGATTCATACACCACCCCTGGCCGACGGTGTCCTCGCCAGGCCAGCTCTGCTCCAGCGGCTGGACGCCGGCCTCCGGCAGGGCGATCTCTTCGCCCGCCCTCTGACACTCATCTCTGCGCCGGCCGGCTACGGCAAGACCACTCTGGCGCGGCAGTGGTTAGCGGGGCAGGAGGGCTCCGCAGCTTGGTATTCGCTAGACTCCGGCGACAACCACCAGGAGCGTTTTTGGCTGTACTTGGCGGCTTCGCTGCAGTCTGCTTCTAGTTCGGTCGGCCGCGGAACAATGGAGATT
>SLOG01000261.1 GCA_007132635.1 Limnochordia bacterium | reverse complement strand
CAGCCATCGCCGTGACCACCGGCAGCGCGGCATTGCGGGCCGCGTACTTCAGCATTATGCGGAACTCGCCCAGACCGCGCATGCGGGCCACGCTGACGAACGATTCCCCCATGACATCCAACATGTTTGAGCGCATCAACAGAAGCGGCAGGCCGCACAGATAGATGGCCAATGTCGCTGCCGGCAGAAACAGATACCGCCAGAAGACTGGCGAAGTCAGTTTCGCGAGTTCCGATGCATAGCCTGCACCGGCCGGACCCACACCACCCGAGGGAAACCAGTTCATCTGAAACGAAAACACAGCGAGGGCTATCATGCCAACCCAAAACTGCGGTGCCGAACGTGTCAGCAGCGTCAGCACGATGCCAACTGTCTCCGTTTTGGTGCCGCGGTTCCATGCCAGCAGAATACCGCCAAGAATCCCAATGATATAAGCGAAAATGAAGGATGTAAGCATGAGATACAGGGTATTGGGCAGGACGCGGCCAACGATCGTGACCACACTCTCGCGGTACGAAAAAGAACGTCCAAGCTCACCTCGCGCCAGATTACCTAGGTAGATGCCATATTGCTCCCAGAGGGGCCTATCCAAACCAAACTGCTCCAGCAGAATGGCCTGCTGCTCTTGGGTAAAGTTGGGATCGATATAGGCCGCCAGGGGATTCCCCGGCATCAGTCGAAACATGAAAAACAGGATCGTCGCGATCACCCACATGGTCAGAACCATTTCCCCGAAACGGCGCAGAATAAACCGCCAGTTGAGCTGCAAGGTGTTCCTCCTTTCTGCCGGCAGAGCCTCTTGGGAGGGAGATGCGGCCTTCTGCGCCCGCATCTCCCTGCAACAGGTTAAAGCACCTTCTTAGAACATCGGATCTAATTCTTCCACTTGTCCTTCCGGGTACAGCAAACGTCCACTGGCATCCCATTCATAGCCAGCTTCGGTCAGGATGGCCCGGGCCTCATCCATCCAACCTTCCGGCCAGTCAAGGCCATCGTGGTGCCAGAACTCGAGCGCCGGCGAGATGATCGAATCCATTGGCACGGCATACCCCCGCCACACAGCGTCGACGATGAGCCAACGGTCTGTGACAGCTGCCATGGCTCGACGGAAAGCTGCGTCGCCAAAAGGCGGCCGCCGGTGGTTGAATGCCACGTAGCGGAACCCAAGATCGACAGTGGACACCATGCTCAGTTTCGGATCCGCTTCCACGCGTTGGTTCAGGAGTTCTGTGTCGCCCAGGTACACAGCGAGGAAATTGATCTCTTCGTTCTGGATCATACCCAACGCCGCTTCCATATTCGGAATGAACCGGACTATCCAGCGCTCCACATTAGGCGTCGAGAAGTGATAGGGATTGGCTTCCAATACGACTTCTTCGGCGAACCGCCAGGCACCGAATTGGAATGGGCCCGAACCGACGGGTGCGTCTTCCTGAACCGTCTCGGCGTTCTCCGGACTGTCCAGCAGATCATTGATGATGGGTTCCCAAATGTGCTTGGGGACAATATTCAGTTTCGCTAAGCTTGCTGTCTCAAAGGCTGCCCACGGCCTCTCCAGATGGAAATGGAGCGTGCTGTCATCGACAACATCGATGGCAGTGATAACATCGACAAACGGTTTATACATGGGCACCTGCCCCGTTTTGGGTGCTTCAAACGAAAACTTGACGTCCTCCACTGTAACCGGGTGGCCGTCGTGCCAGTACATGTCGTCTCGCAGTACGATCTCGATCGTCGTGTCGTCAAGCCATTCGACACTCTTCGCTGCCCATGGCTCCGGCAGGCCGTCTTTGCCCATCCGCATGACGCGGTCCCAAATAAGCTCCGTGATCCAGGAGTCCACAGTACCGCTAATGTAAAATGGGTTGATGGACTGCACGGTGTCATTACTGTTAAGAACCAGGTCCTGTTGGTCGCCGATGGGCTGAATCTCCGTATAGGTCCAGAAGTTCCGGATGCCCATACCAGCCATCTCCTGCACCGAATCCTCAGCAAACACCTGGTTATTGAACACGATGCTGTTCATCGGGTGTACCGTCGGGTTAAACACCGCATCTTCTGCCAAAATCTCTTGGGCCCGCAGCACGAGTTCCCGCCGCTCATCCACATCGACAGCGACCCGCTGTGCTTCTGCTACTTCGTCATACTCCGGGTTTACATAAGTGATAAAGTTGTAACCGTCTTCGGCAGTGCTGGAATGGAACAGGTTGTAGATGAACTCGTCTGGGTCCAGCCGTTCGGGCCGGGCCACCATCTGCCAACCGGTGGCATCCCAGCGGTCCCGCTCAAACCACACAACATCAGCCATCTGCTCCCACGGCATGACCCTATAGTGAGCATCAATGCCGAGCTCTCGCATAGCATCCACCAACAGGCGGACCGTCTCAAACTCGTCAGGCGAACTGGCTTGGGGACGGGTCAGGATGTAGAGAGGCCGGATCACTCGTTCATTTGCAAGGGAAAGCCCTGGCAGAACGAGGCCTAGCACCAGCAGACTCAGCAGAACCATCGTTAGAATTTTGCGCATTCGGTGTTCCTCCATTTCGGGTTTTTGATTCGTCATCGGACCAACACGTCCGCACTACACTACAGAGTCCGGAATTCCTTTTGGGAAAACTGTCGCACGCCACAACGCTGTGGCATAGCGGCCAAGTACTCCATAGGCATTCCCCCTTTTCTTGTTTGGCAGACTGTCGACGACTGCCCCGCCTATACGTGACCCATGCCGTGGATATCCGAGTAATCCATCTTGCTGATGTTCAGCACCAGGGAGGTATCCGTCCGGAGAATTCCCGGTACCCGCGTCAGTGTCTCTACCAAGAAATGGAACAGCTGCTGATTCGACTGCAGGATCACTTCAAAGATCACGTCGTATACGCCGCTGGATACAGCCACATAGCGGATCTGACGGTGGCGGATGATCTCGGTTACGATGGTTTCCAGCTGGTACTGTTCGACCTTCAGGGCCACGACAGCCAATGTGTTCATTCCTACCATAAAGGGATTTGTGACCCCGACAATGCGCAGAACACCGTCATCGCGCATCTCCAGCACACGCCGGCGGATCGAACGTTCAGTGACTCCCAAACGACGTGCAATGTCGCTGTACGGCCAGCGTCCATCCCTCTGTAGATAACCAATGATCTCACGGTCCATCTCGTCCACACTAGGTGCGTATGGCTTACCGTCACTCGCTTCCGCGGCACGACCTGCCGCTAGGTGAGACCAAGGAGCCCAGTCATAGGTCTGCTTGCGGATATCCAGGATAAACGAGATGTCTTTTTCCTTGATACCTTTTACTTGGCTCAATCTCTGTTCGAGAAACACCCGCAGCTGCGACGAGTGGAGTACGACCATGGCGATAAGATCGTAGGCTCCGGTTGCGTAGGATGTGTAGCGGACCTCGTCCAGGGCGGTCAGTTCGCCGACTACAGTCTGGGTCTGACCCCGTTCAACGCGTATCCAGATACAGATCACGGTATCCAACCCGATATGCAGCGGATTGGCTACTCCGACGATGCGGAAAAAGCCTTCCTCCTGCAACCGCCGAAACCGATTGCGAATCGTCCCCTCCGAAACGCCAAGATCCGCTGCGATGGTAGTGTACGGCGTCCGCCCATCTCGCTGTAAATAGGCCAGTATCGCCTTGTCTGTGTCATCGATTTGCGGTTCGGTCGGCGGCCACTCCAGTTGTGCAACAGCAGCATGAGTGTTGCGGGAGTCCTTAGACAGAGATGATCACGTCCTCCAGGGTTCGCGGAAAACTCGTCAATCGTTCAGGGCCAGCCGCCGTAATCAGCACCGTATCGGAGATGCGAAAACCTCCCTGACCCGGGATATAGATGCCCGGTTCGCTGCTGACGACCATGCCCTCCTGGAGAATGGTATTGTCTCCATCCTCGATCCAGGGTGGTTCGTGGTTAGACAAGCCGATACCATGGCCCTGGCGGTGCTTGATGTACTCGCCGTAGCCGGCAGCGCGGATACGGCCTAAGCAGAGTTTGTTGGGCTCCGAACACGGCGAGCCCGCCAACAAGGCCTGGGTCCCGTCTTCCTGAGCTTGGCGCAGGGCCTCGTACACCTCTCGCTGCTTAGCACTGGGCTCACCCAAGAAGAACACTCGTTCGCTCTCGGCATTGTAACCGCCCACCGAACAGCCGAAACTAAGGATGAGGTTTTCTCCAGGTTTCACACGGCGAGTGCTGGGCAGCCCGTGGGGGAAGGCAGAGCGCTCACCCGAACAGATAAGGCCATCGGCAATGCCGCCCATGTAGACAATCGAATCCAATTCCCGCAGCATCTTGTCGGTTGTCCGGCTGACAACCTCACGGAGCAGTTCCAGTTCGCTGGGCTGCCCCATCTCCTGCACAATCCGGACCCCTTCTTCCACCATGAAATCCGAATACTCCGCGGCCTTCCGGATCAGCGACAACTCATCAGGATCCTTGACCAAACGCATGCGCCCCACGAGATCGCCTATATCTTCCCACCGACAGTCCGGCAGCAGCTGCTGCAGCTGGCGCAGCACAGCAACCGCCGTGCTGCCCTCATAGGCAATAGCCGCGCGGCTTAGGCCCTGGCGTTCTAAAAAGCTCGTCACATACTCCAGCGGTGGCGTGACACCGGGATACTCGAAGTACTGTTCAACCTGTTGAATCCAGTTCTCGGCTACCTGATCTTCCTCCAGTTTTGGAATGAAGAGCGTCGGCTCGCCTTCGGCAGGGATAAAGGCGGCTACGAGCCTCTCCGTAGGGAAGTGAAAGAATCCTGTGAGATACCAAAT
>SLOG01000020.1 GCA_007132635.1 Limnochordia bacterium | reverse complement strand
CGACGACAGCCAGCAGGCCCAGGGAGATGGCTGCGTTTTCCAGGGATGCGAAGTTGCGGAAGAAATCTCCCAGATTGCGGAAAAGATAAATGTGATTGCCAAGCACGCGATGCGCTTCATCAGTCCCGACCCAGGGGAAATGGGAGGTCTCGAACAAGGAATCCCGCAGCCACTTCGTCACCGCCATGCCGCCAACCAGAAGCGCGCCTCCTAAAGCCACGCGCCCCCTGTTCACGACTTCGATCGTCCACCACCCGCGGGGATGCACAAACCGGAGGCCATCCAGTACAATCCACAGCGCGATAAAAAGGGCCGCCTCGCGATTTAAGAGCTCAATGAAGAAGAGAACGACAAAGAAGCGCGTGCGGCATCCCTTATAGATCCCGTAGGCGAACAAGGAAAAGACCAGGAGATCGACGATATCCCAAGGCAGAATCCACATGCGGTCCTGCATCATGATGAAAAGCGCGGAAAACAGCACCGTATAGCGAAGCGCCGTGGCCTCGCAGCCAGTCAAGCGCTTGACGAGGGAAAACCACAGCACCTTGGCGGCGAACAAAACGGTTCCCATAAACCATATTAACGCTGCCTGGTACGACGCCGTCAGATGACTCAGCCCATAGACCAAGTACGGCGCCAAGACCCGATGCGCCACAGCCCGCCAGTGCGGGCGGCCGATAACGATACCGTGCGAGGCATCGATCCATTCCGACATGTGCTGTCCAAGAAACACATGGAAAAAACGAAGCTCGACCATCACTAAGAGAAAAAATACGCCTCCGTAAAGCAAGTAGTCAGCTCTACTTCCCGGCTTCGTCACTGAGCATCACGTCCCCACTAGGCAGAATATCCTGCAGCATCAGAAGAATGAACGGTATGAATATCAGGAACATGCGGGTTTCGTTGATGAGACCAAACACAAACACATTCGCCAGCATGACCAGGAGCAGAACTGTCACTCGCACCTGGTGGTCAGTCCGCTTCCAGCGACGAGCAAGCAGCAGCACAAGACCGACGATCAAAGCCGTAACAAATGCGTAGTCCAAAGACATAAGGTTCCCGATGAAAAAGGCTGCCAGATTGCGCCCGAAGTATATATGATTGCCTAACAGAGCATGGGCTTCATCTAATCCCGTACCCGGATAGTGCGATGTCACAAACAGCGAATCCCGCACGATTTTTGTGATCGCCGCGCCGCCGACCAAAAGGAGGGTGCCGATGGCCACCTTCCACCGACTGACCACATTCAACGTAAACCAGCCCTGGGGGCTGATGAAACCGAAGCCGTCTAGTATGATCCACAGAGCTATGAACAAGGCTGTCTCGCGGTTCAGAAGCGCTGCGAAAAACAGCAGCCCTAAAGGCAGAACTCGCCGGGTCGTCCACATGCAGCAAGCCAACCCCGAAAAGATGACTATGTCCAGGAAATCCCACGGATACAGCCAGTGACGGTCCTGCAGCATCAGAAACAGGGCCGAGAACCCTATCGTGGAGTACAACGCTGTGTGGCGGTTGGCCGTCAGCCGCTAGATGATAGAAAACCAGAGCACTTTTGCCGCATACAACAGGACGCCGGCAAACACAAGAAAGCTGACGCGGTACGAGCCGAAAACCCACGTGAGCAGTTCAATTAGGTAGGGCCCCAGCAAACGGTTTTGGTAAGCGCGCCAGTGAGGCTGTCCAATGACAACCCCACGGGCCGCGGCAAACCACTCAGACAGGTTCTCCGCGTGAAAAACCGTCAAAAAGCGAAGCTCGCCGAGGACCATAAGAAAAAAGAGGAATCC
Organism: Limnochordia bacterium; assembly: GCA_007132635.1. GTDB lineage: Bacteria > Bacillota > Limnochordia > Darwinibacteriales > SLO01 > SLOG01. The sequence continues at coordinate 3,037 of SLOG01000020.1, read as the reverse complement.
CAGCGCTGTATAGACAGTTTTCAGAAGCCTCGGTGCATCACTTCGCGGCATAGAATGAACAGTCACCTCGCTTTCTTACTGCAACAAACCCTGAACAGACCGCTGTGAGCACAGCATTACGAAGCTTGTGGTCGAGTTCGTCCAGCCGTACATACTGCTGCCCCTTGTGGGACACAGCATACTTGGGAGGGAGCTGATCTAAGGCATGGGCAGCTACCTGATCCAGACAAGTGTCACACGTACAGACATTGCCCATCTCCTGGGCAACCGCATTGATCATTGTTGAGACGAGGTTTTCCGTGTAGTTATACAGCGCCAATCCCGACGCGGCAGCGTCGTGGCGCGGCTGGTCCTGGATTCGCTCCAGGGCTTCTGTACACACTGCGATGATGGTGTACACGCGGTCTTTATCCAACCGCTCCAGAGTTAAGGCAGCAGCATCCTCAGAAGCTGCGTACAACGGATCCAGCCGGTTCAGCGCATACGCCACTCTGTCATCAAAACACTTCTGACACTGGCAGACCGACTCCCATTCAGCCAACTGCCGCTCCAGCACCTCCCGTACCAGGTCCACCATCTGGTTATGTACTCGCAAACTGGCCACACCAGCCACCTCCCGTTGAGACACGCCATTGCTGCATCATGCCACCATACTTCGCTGTCTATGGTGTAGTCCCTGCCTGGTTTCCAATTCAAGGCAAAAAGCACAGTGCTGACGCCCTCGCAGCGCCGGCACTGTGCTTTTGGAAGCAGGGTCAGAAAACCGACTGGCCCTGCCTAATAGTTCTCGTACCAATCGACAAATGCTGGAATCGACTCGCTGTGGATATCTTGGGTCAGCTCGTACGTGCCTTCTGCATCCAAGTAGCTGACAAGAATGCCCATGTCCTCTAGACGCTGGATGATTGCAGGCTCCTGCAGCGCTACGCCGATAGCCTCGCTCAATGGGTTGATGATATCCTCTGAGGTCCCCTTAGGAGCCCACAGAAACATGATGTGAGACTCGCGGGCATCCGGGAAGCCGTATTCGGCTATGTTGGGTACATCCGGAGCCATGTCCACGCGTTCGACGAAAATCGATGTGTGGGCTGGGATCTTCAGCTCACCGGCGCTGTACAGAGGATAGGCGGCAGCGAGACTCAGATGGCCCACATCCACATGACCGCCGGCGAGGTTCATCTGCACGTCCGCCCCTCCGGCAAACGGTACATAGACATACTCCACCCCTGCCCCATCGAATATCAATGCGACGGTGAAATGCGTCTGAGTGAGCTCTCCCTGGCCTCCCACAGTCAGCTCGCCGGGGTTATCCTTCGCCCATTCCAGAAGCTCATCGAGGTCATCCCACGGTGCATCGGCCGCCATACCAAGACAGAATGTAGCTCCGCCCAAGCTGGCTACCGGCGAGAAGTCCTCCCAGGTGAAACCAACATCTCGTTTGGCGGGTTCGAAAAACAGCGTCATGGGAACGCCCCAGAACATGATATTGGACTCGGGCGACTGCTCCGCCACCCAGCCGGCAGCCTCCACACCCACGGAGCCCGGCCGGTTTACGACATTAACGTCGATGCCGAGAGCCGACAACGCGTCAGCGGTGATCCTCGCAGTCAGATCGACAGAGCCCCCCGCTGCAAACCCAACCACAAACGTAAACTCCTCATCAGTAATGGCTGCCCACGGTGCATCCTCAGCCACTGCAGTGCCTCCTGCCGCCATCAGCAGGACCACTGCCAACACCAAGTGCTTTTCCCAACGGATTTTCACGTAATCGTCCACTCCTTTTGTCGTTTTTGTATACGAGCAACAGCCTTCTCGCAGACCTTTCGCCAGGGTTTGCGAATACCCTGCAAAAAATAACAAGAAAAAGAATGGATTCGGAGGAAAAATGAGCAAAATTGACAATTCCGTTAACCGCTCAACACTATGTGGCGAATTACACTTGCTCAAAATGCTGTACAATCGCCGTATACCGGGCCGCAGCCGCGTCACGGTCCTGCGGCTCCTTGAAATTCCGCCGACAGCTTCGATGCACCATGTCCGCGTGGCGCTGCAAAGCTGCCTTCTGTTCGTCCGTGCGCATCAGCGGTGCTAGTTCGCCGAAAACCTCAAGCAAACGAAGATTCACGGTGACTGAGGTGAGACAGTTCTGGCGGATCTGATGAAAGGCTGCATCGAACATACCCGAAAACGTATACGTCCGCCCGAGCACCCGGCGGGTTCCATCCTCATCACTGTAAACCCCTGTAGGAAAGTGTTTCCCTACTGCCTTGGCAAATATCGCGCCCAAATAGTCGACACAGGTAACCGCCGTGCCAGGGTCATTGATCCCAGGGGAAAGCGCCCGGACAGCTATCTCAACCATCTGGTCGAGGGAGAATTCCAAATCCTGTTCAGCGGTTTTCTGCCGACCCGTAAACAGGCAGTTACTGATAGTCCCCTGCAGCGCATTGATGTCCTCTAACTCGTCCTCACTGAAGATGCGAGCGATCGGCTGGCCCTCCAAGAGGAAATCGCCGGCCCGTACAATGACTTCCAAAGCGAGATCGTGCCGCTTGGCAAGACTTAAAAGGAAAGAATAGTCCACGGCTTGAATGTAACCAGACTTCACGGAAACCACCTGTGTCGATCGGCGGTTTTCCTCATACCACTGCAACGTCTCCGCAACCGATGCCTCAGCTTCAGACGAGTCGTCGGCGTCGAAGTCCTCTCTCTCCATCAGTTTTCTATCCACCGCGTGCACAAGGTCCAAAAAGGCATCCGCGATCACTTGGCCTGCCTGAATGGAGGTAGACACGTGGTGGAAGAAATAGATGAGTACAACGAGTCCGGCTAGCGCCAGCAGGAGGGCAAAGGAGACGGACAACCCCGGGACGAACTGCTGGCTGTCGGTGTCTCGCACAGACTGCAGCACCCACAGGCAGTAGATGAAAGTGGCAATGTATGTGCCGAGGGCAATCTGATTGCCGAGATCCTTCATGAAATTCCGGAGCAGCCGCGACCCAAATTGACCGGAGGCCAACGTGAGTGCGACGATGGT
>SLOG01000138.1 GCA_007132635.1 Limnochordia bacterium | reverse complement strand
CGCTGACATTTAATGTCAGCGGGCCTGGTCCCGTTTTCGCTTAATGCTTTCTCCGTTAACATAAGAAGGAAAACGCTCGTTTCAAGAGGAAATCTGTTCAAAACGGCTGGAATTTTTCGAAAGGAGGGTGTCTATCGTGTCTGTGGTGAAAAACCTCAAGTTGATGCCGAAACTCATGGTCATGTTTTTTGTGACTGCGGTGATACCCATCATCCTGATCAGCGTCTTAATTTTCCTCAGTGCCAGCGACTCCATAGCTGAAAGCGTCTTTAGCCAGCAAGCTATCCATGTCGCACGCACTCGTGCTGCCATTGGTGACTTCTTTGCCGAACGGGAAAATGATGCTGTTGCGGCTGCTCGTAATCGCGATCTCTACCATAGCATGAATTTGCTCGCCGAATACGGTGGTAATCGTCTCGCTCCTGAATGGCTAGAGCGTCGAGACTCTGTCGTGGCCGTCTGGGGCCGAAGCATGGCGGATCTCTATGGGTACAGTCTGGTCGTTGTCACCGATCCCATTGGCCGTATCGTTTATGCCACAGATACATCACTCATTGGAGCCAACATATCACAGCGAGATTACATAGGCGGGGCGTTAGAGGGACAGACTACTTGGTCCGATTTACACTACTCGGATACAATCAACGAGCATGCTATAGCGATTGGAGAGCCGATATTCAGTCAGGGAACCAGCGGCACCGTTGTCGGAACTCTTGGGCTCGTTGTGGCAGGCCAAGACGTCGAAGCAATTGTGCACCAAGGGTTGGATAGTCTTGGTCGGACGGCCGATGCCTATCTGGTTAACGAGGAAGGCGTTCTTCTAACAAATACGCTGTTAGGTGAATATCGGCGAAGGTCTGTTTTGAATCGGCGCATCCAGACGCAGGCAGCAGACTGGTCCGCAGAAGGTGTTCGCTCCGGTAATCCCGACTTCGTTCGTGCGGGGAGATATGTAAATCACATTGGGAACGATGTTCTTGGTGAGGTAACAGTCGTACCAATGGGTAGCGCACTTGCCGGCCTGGTTGTTGAGGTCGATGCCGCTGAAGCAATGGCATTCGTCTATAATCTCAGAAACTTCGTCATCCTGATCGTGCTCGTTGTCTTGCTTATCGGAGTGGCCGCAGCGTTTGCTCTGGCTCGAACGGTGTCTCGTCCTGCTGCGCACATGGCATCTGTCCTTGAGCAGGCAGCAAACGGGGATCTCACTGTAACCGCGGAACTAGACAGCCGTGACGAGAACGGTCTTATGGCGCAGGCGTTCAACAGAATACTCAGTAACCTTCGCAGCGTGATACAAGGAGTAGCTGACAGCTCTGAGCAGACGTCCAATAGTGCAGCTCAAGCTGCGTCTGCAGTCGCAGAGACAGCAGCCGCTATCAGAGGGGTGTCATCAACAGCTAATGAGTTTGCAGCCACCATTAAGCAGACGAGCCGTGCAAGTCAGGAAATGTCTCAGCTTGCTGACCGAACGATGGCCCGCACCAACGAGGGGAGCGACCAGATCAAAAAGACGGTTATAAAGATGGAGGAAATCCGTCAGTCGGTTCGGGAGTTAAGCCAGGAGATTGCTGGCCTTGATGCCCAAAGCCAGCAGATCCGCTCTACTGTAGACATCATCACGAAGATAGCGGACCAGACACACTTATTGGCCCTGAACGCCGCTATCGAAGCAGCTCGAGCTGGGGAGCACGGGCGAGGATTCGCCGTCGTTGCCCAAGAAGTCCGTAAGCTCGCGGAACAGTCTGCCCAGGCAGGTGGCCAGATCACGAAGATTGTTGCGGAAATGCGTAGCGTTGTACAGAAGACGAAGAAACAATCCGAGGCAAGTTCTGAACGAGTTGCAGAGGGGAGCCAGTCTGTCGAAACGAGTGGGCGTTCGTTTTCGGAGATTCAGAGAACCGTCAACGAGTTAGCGGAGGAAATTCGCGCCACCGCAGCGTCCAACGAGCAGCTGGCTTCTGGAGCTGCGGGGATTGCCGCTTCCAGCGAACAACAGTCGGCGTCGGTGGAGGAAATCGGCGTATCGATGTCACGTGTCGGCGACGTGGCAGACCAGCTCCTGGAGTTAGTGCGCCAGTTTAAGGCCGACGAGGGCATCCTAAAGCCCTAATCAACAAACGCCGATACAAAGAATGACGACCAGCACGGGTTGTCACAACGCAGTATCCATGTCAGGGGGAGTTAACGATGCAGATACCGTCGAACACCCCGCCGGCGCTTCGCCTGCCAGTGCCTGACGTAAGTGGCCAAGACCAACCCAAGTTAGCATCGAAGCAGGTAGATGACGTAGACGCGGTGAAACCAGATATAGCGACTGGCCATCGCCGCATCAGCTACACGTGGGATGAAGACCTTGAGCAAAATGTGACTCACGTTGTCGATAATCAAACAGGAGACGTCACAAGAAAAGGTCTGACGGATGCCCAGCGAGATCATGTGCTTCGAATACGGAAGCTTGTCGGCCAGAGCTTCGACGAGAAAGCGTAGTGAGCGGGTACGTCAAGAGCATTCCTCAATCTGGAATCTCATTACTCAAGACTAAGGATGAAGGCGACTTGCCCTCTCACTCCAGTGTTCTCTCGCTGAGCGGCCGAAGCTCGACATTGATGGACGTAGGGTTAGAAGTGCGAGCAAATCCGGCCTGTCAGTGACGACGCCGTCGACACCCAATGCCGCGAGTTCCCGAAACCGAACAGGTGAATTGACAGTCCATGCATAGAGAGAAAGCCCGTGCTGGTTCGTCAACGATCTCAAAGAGGGCGTTATATACCTATGGTACAGACCTAGACCATCGGCGTTAACAGCTTCAGCCATCGATACCATCCACCGAGCCGCACGTCTATCGTCCGAACTGAATTTCGGTGTGTGGATTAGTATGTAAGCGGGGATGTGCGGAGCGCGTCGCTTAACCTCATGGATGCACTCTGCGCTGAACGACTGAAAAGCAACCGAATCGGCGACCCCCAACGTCTCGATTAACTCGACAGCCGTCGAAGCGATGCCGCGAGCCTTCAGTTCGATAAGTAGGTTAGCACGGCCGCCCATTATGTCCAAGATTTCGGAAAGTCGAGGGACAGGCTCGCCCGAAAACTTTTCGGCAAACCACCCTCCGGCATCCAAAGCCTTGATCTCAGGCCATGTGAGTGCGGCGATCCGTCCGCGCCCATCTGTTGTTCGATTGACCGACCGGTCATGCATGACGACCAAGACACCGTCCGATGATCGGTGAACATCGACTTCAACCCACGGAGCTCCTCCGTCGATGGCGGCTTGCACCGAAGCCAGGGTGTTCTCGGGAGCAGTTCCCTTAGCACCCCGGTGTGCGATGAGTACGGGTTGGTTCAGTCCTTCAAAAAAGTGCCAGGGCGAGTTGTTTGGCGGGAAAACGCTGTTGAATAAGAAAAAGACCAGACCGAGGATTCCGAAATTCATCATAGAAGCGGACCTCCTTTTTTCAGCCTGGTTTCCCGCAAAGATTTCCAAACTCCTGCAAAAAGCGTGTATCCCAGACCAGAGGGGGCTGTTAGGTGCTTGACCATCCATCCGTGATCGGCCATTCGCTTGTCGTCGCCATTGTTCTCGTGGTACTCTATGGTTTGCTCCTCATTTCGGAAAGGCGGCGCCGTTTGAGCTTGTGGTTGATCGGATGGGTTATGCTGACACCGCCTTGGCTGAGTTGGCGGCCCCCGCCGGAACCATGTTTGACCCTAATATTCTGCGCGCACTAACGGCAGTCATTGCCAGTGGCGAGATTGATGACTTTGGTTCCTCCGAGAGGTTGTCGACCACAGTACCCAGCTGACGCCAATGCGTTCCGGCAGAACGAAGACGGGCTTCTCGAACTCATACAGCGCTACGCATTGGAGAGGAGAGGCGAACGCTATGAGCAGCCAACGTGATCGAAGAGCTGACATGCTTCGACACGGCAGCATACCGAAAACCCTTATGTCGTTGGCGATTCCTTCCATCATCGGCATGGTCGTCAACGGGATATATAACGTGGTTGACACCATCTTTGTCGGGCGTCTCGGAACCAGTGCTGTGGGTGCTGTCGCCGTAGCCTTTCCGTTCTTCATGATGATCTCTTCCATTGGTATAGCTGTGGGGATGGGAGGCGCATCATACACTTCGCGCGTTCTTGGCCAAGAACAAACAGAGGAAGGTCGTCGTACGATCGCCACGGCTGTGGCGATGGTCATCCTAGTGGGGACCGTACTATCCATTTTAGGCCAAATCTGGCTGGAACCTATTCTGCGCTTGTTTGGGGCCACGGATACTATCCTGCCCTATGCCGTTTCTTACGCCCGGGTCTTTGTCTTGGGATCGCCCATCCTCATGGTAAAAATGACACTTAACAATCTGCTTCGGTCCGAAGGCAGTGCCAAAGCCGCCATGGCTGCTCTTATCACTGGCGCAGGTCTCAACATACTCCTGGACCCGCTGTTCATCTTTACATTCGGAATGGGGATAACTGGAGCCGCAGTCGCCACTATAGTGAGTCAGACGGCTGCGGTCCTTTACCAACTGTGGTATTACGGGACAGGCCGCAGTTTGCTTACACTCGGCTTTGCTTATCTAAAACCCTCAAAGACCATTGTAACGCAGATCGTGAAGATCGGTCTGCCCCTCTTGCTGACACAGGGCCTAAACAGTGTTGCTATGGCGTTTATCAACGTGGCTGCCAGCCCCTACGGCGATGCAGCTGTGGCTTCCATGGGCATCGTCAAGCGGGTGATGATGCTCGGCATCTTTGCCCTTATCGGCTTTAGCCAAGGATTTCAGCCGTTAGCCGGTTTCAACTACGGTGCAAAGCAGTACGATCGACTGAAAGAAGCCATAGTGTTTGCCGT
>SLOG01000047.1 GCA_007132635.1 Limnochordia bacterium | reverse complement strand
CCATGCGATTAATGGGGTCATAGTACGGACGGTCGTTCAGGATACTGCCAACGTAGCCGATAACCCAGGCCGACTCAATGATGTCGGCTCCTACTTCGCGAGCCATCAGAAGACCGTCGCCGGTAGCGCCGGGAGTCGAGTATGTCGTCGAATGCGCCGCATCCGGCACAAACTCTTCCATCAAGTCTTGATTATGCGGAAATCCACCAGTGGCCAAGATGACAGAACCAGCCTCAATCGTCAGCGCAGAACCATCCGCTCGCACGGCCTGAACCCCGACAACACGACCCGAGTCGTCAGTCAACAGAGCTACAGCCGGTGTCTCGAGGAGAATCTGTGTCCCGAGTTCTTCCGCCTTCTGCTGCATCGGCCCAATCAGACCATAGCCGCGGCCTTCTGCTGGGGCGTGATACCGGCCCAAACCAGCACGGGGAGCGAATTCTACACCAATCTCATCTTCCAGCCACGCTGTGATGGCGTAACCCTCATTGGCAATAAGTTCAACAAATGCGTCCTCGGCCGGAGCTACTCCTTCGCGGCCGTAATCTTGTTCTGCCAACCAATCCGCCACAAGCGCCTCAGCGGAATCGTCAATTCCGGCTTCTTGCTGCATGCGGGTGCCTGCGGCCACCAAGCCGCCACCGGACACGAGACTGCTGCCACCCAAAAACGGCAGTTTTTCCAGCAGAATAACGTCTGCACCATGAGTCCGAGCTTCAATTGCGGCTGCTAGCCCGGCCGAACCGCCACCCACAACAACGACATCCGTAGTAAGCGTGTCCTGCGCGCCTGCACCTAAAGCCGAACCAAACACCAACAATACAACCAATACAGCAAACCAACGTTTTGCTACCATCGAACGAATCCTCCTAAAACATGAATTGAACTGTGCTTCTGGTTATCCTTCTTGCTAGACCTGGACCACAGCTTCACTCTATGTATTCGCCGTATACATTGCGTTACCTGCCTGCGGACTTAGCTGAGGGGACTCTTAACGAAACCTTTACCGACATTCGTCTTCTGTAGTCGTCTTACCTTGAACCCCCCCGATTCTGCGGTGAGCGGTCTGCGGAATCTCCCGGCATATAACGAGAAGCGACAAACTGCTCTTTTGCTCTATCCCTTGGCGGCCTCACTTGAATTGCCCTCTGCAGCATCTCCACGGCTCGCGCCCCGACCATGCGTCGGTCAACGCTGATGTCGGCGAGGCGAACCCCGCCGTATTCCGCCATCCCTCCATTGCAGGTAACAACTGATAGGTCATCGGGAATCCGCAAACCACTGGCTGTAATCGCGTGCAGCACTCGAATCGGGGTCCCCTCAAAGCCAAATAAGAGAGCTGTCGGCCGGCTGGAAACCGTCTTCAGCTGCCGTACTATGAGTTCAGGGTACTCCATGCGCCTTTTTAGCCAGCGATCGATCCGCACGGGAAGCTTGCGTTCGGCTTCCTGCAGTCCCATGAGTTTAGCGTGATCTGCGTCCGACTCGTTCGCTCCCGCATAGAGAATGTGCCTGTGACCTAACCGGCTCAGTTCATGGACCACAAAGGCATAGGACCCTGCATAATCTGTCCCGATCCGATAGACGGAAGGACCCCGAATAGCCTGCCGTCCAACGCAGACAAGGGGCACACTCTCAACAGTCATGCGCTGAAGGTCCTCCTCCCTAACAGCGCTGCCTAAGAGAATCCAGCCATCCACAAGATGAACGCTGTCTGAACGGCCTCCATAGATGGAACCACCTTCGACAAGTAGACTGTCCCCGTCGGGCGGTACAGACACGCCATTAGGAACTTGCGACAAAGAACGCAAGATAAGCATGTCAAGATCGGCCTGAATGCAGGCCTCCTCGATACCCCGCAGACAGTCCCAATGGCTGGAACCCTCTGTCAGCAGCGACTCGTACCCGTAGATAAACACACCAACCAGAAACGCTCGGCCGTTTGCCAGACGGCGGGCAGCTGTGGTCGGTCGGTAACCAAGTTCTTTCGCAATGTCGAGTATCCGCCGCCGTGTGATTTTGTTGACGGCCTCCGGGTTTCGGAATGCCCGAGTCACGGTGCGAGTCGCCACACCGGCCTGCGCCGCAACGTCCGCAATGGTGGCATGAGGTATTCTCGGCAGTTTCGGCACTGTACCATACACCTCCTGGATGAGTTTTGTGTTAGGCTTGCCTAAGAAGGCGTGGATTTTCTCCGCTTTTCTACGGACGAGGGCATCACAGCACCTCGTTTACATGGCATTTAAGGTAAACGAGGTGCTCCGTCACTCGTCAAAATCGAGAAAGTCAACTGCCTTATAACCCCGCGCGCCACCCCCTTGTTTCTGTCAAGATTGTCACCGCTGACATGCCAGGCAGCAAAACTCTCTTCGACACAGGCAAAAGGGATCCTCCCAATTTTACGCAATTATTTGTTTATTCGTTTTTTGACATTTTGCCAGCTAAAAAAGGGGACGGGAAAATGTGCTGCACAAATTCTCCGTCTCCTAAGGCCTGCAAGCTTGCCCAAACTGTGGGTTTCCAATAAAATCCAATTGTCAGCGCTGACAAATTACCATTCCAAAAATCTGTGGTTCTTCTGTTTTTGCTTTATTACTTGACGTTCATTAAAGAAATCAACAAGTTTACGCGTTGTTTTGCGAAAATAACACTTCCATTTTTCCCCAAATGTCAGCGCTGACACTTTTCCGGGAAATACCCCCTTCCCCACACAGCACAAAAAAGAGCAGCTCGGCCTATGGCGGCCAACTACTGCTCCCTAAAACGCTAGCACTCACGCTTACACTTCGCCCTCCGGCGGCAATTCGCCCTCAATGTCGCCTACCGCAGCCGAAATCATAGCCAGGTACTTGTGCTGCGGCACATACTCCGGGACACTGTTCCCTGTACCTAACGCATATCCACCCCGCACTCGCGTCCTCTCTAGCATTCGCGCCGAGCGCTCCCGCACCTCTTTCGGCGACCGAGAGCAGACGAAGTCTACGTCGATGCCGCCCAGTATGGCGATGCGGCCAACGTACTGCTCATACGCATCCTCTACCGGTTGGATGGAATCCTCGAACGAGTGTTTGCCATCGTATCCCATGTCCTCGATGATATCCTCCATCACCTTTTCCATATTCCCACAGGAATGCAAAATCGCCGGCTTGCCATGCGAATGGATAACCTCCACTATCTTCTTGTGCCAAGGAAATACGTACTTCCGCATATCATTGGTCGAAAGCATGGTCTGCGTCTTAAAACCCCAGTCATCGTTGCTGATCAGCGCCCCCACTGTTCCGAAAGGTGCGGAGCGCTCATAGTAACGCACCAGCCGCGACCCAACCGCGTCGAACAACTCCTGCACCAGCCCAGGATCCTCGTAAATCATGAAGCAGAGATTTTCATAGCCGGCCAACGCAATCACATTCTCCAACACTCCGCCAGGACCCCAAACGATAAGCTTCATACCCTCTGGAATTTCCTGCGTAATCCTTTCGAGCTTGGAATAATCAAAGTCGTCTGGATCCGGCCACTCATACGCCTCAAAACTTTCTCTATCCGTGATCACAAAGCCTTGATTGAGCGACCGAGTCTTAGCCTGCTCGATTTCCCCGCCGGGAAACCGAAACTCGGAGGCCATAACTGTAGCATAATCATAGCCGGCCCGCAAATAGGCCTGAATCGCCAGTCGATATCCGGCGAGAGCATCAGTCTGTTCAACCACCTCTCGCCCGGCAAGACGGCGATACAGAGGTGCATTTAAGAAAAATTCGAACAATGTCGGCCGGTCAGGAGCTCGTCTCGAGAGCACCCGCAGCAGATTGTCAAACTTCGGTTGCCGCATGTTGTCACCTCCGTCAATCTAGAATCCAAAACGTATCGGCGAGGACATCACCAACATCCCCTCGATACAACACATACAGCTAATTGTTCACAGTTTCCTGCGAACTTACTCGAAACTCCTGCACCATGAAGACCAGCTTGCGCAGGCCCACACACACCAATACGGAAAACGCTGCAAACGTACCGAGCCGACCGCCGACACCTGGAAGCAGTGCCTGTCCGCCGAAAATCAGAACGCCGCACACCAAGCTGACCGGAAGCATGCGCAGCTGCGTCGGCACCCAGTTATCACTGGACATTCCCGCATAGGAGACACACGTTGCTGCCGCAGCCAGAAGAATTCCGTGAGCGAAGAACGCCGGGAACACTAGGCCGGCACCGAGTGTAACCCAGGCCGAAGCTTCCACATTAGAGAAGCCAAATCTCTGGCGGAGAAACAATGTAAAAAAGCCGGCTGCAGCACAGACCACCAGCACCACAGCAAATAGCGTCCAGTCCATGTATCATACCCCCTCGAAGCACTGACTCGGTCAACGCATGCAGAACGGAAAAGCTTGAGCGGAGCCCTCAACCTGGTTGTCAGAAGAAAAAAAGGACAACCAGAACTGATGAAGCAGCTAACGTCCCCAGCTTCCCGCCGATCCCCTTGAAGCAGTCGGACGTAAAATCGTAAATCACGCCGATTATCACTCCTGCCAAGGCAATCATCCACACCTCGGGAACGGTCACTACCGAAGACATACCCACAAACGCAGCAGCATAGGCAATGATGCTGTGCTCAAGCGACAGGAAGCGAGCAGCAGCAATGCCCACGACAGCCGAACCCACGAAAGGCCCATAGCCCCACTGCACGCTGAGCAGATAGGTGACCACAGCCGCTGCGCAGCCGATGACTACAGAAGATAGAGTTAATCGCCCCGCCTTCTCCGGTGTACGCAATAGCTGACTCAGCCCAAACACGTATAGTACGAGCAGGAGCATACACACCACAAGGCCGCCTTGCATATCCTGCAGTTTTTGGTAGGATAAAACAGCTACCGGCAGAAGCAGCACAAGATGG
>SLOG01000126.1 GCA_007132635.1 Limnochordia bacterium | reverse complement strand
TATCCGATGGATCCATGCAGCGGGACAGTTTCCTGACCCCGCTGCTCAATGACCTCTTCGGCTTGGACCAGACCGTCTTTCTAGTATTGGACGACTACCACCTCATTGACGCCAGCGACATCCACCAAGACATGGCGTATTTCATCGAAAACCTGCCCCCGACGGTCCACATCGTCGTGACCACGCGTTCCGAACCGCCGTGGCCTTTGGCCCGCTGGCGAGCCCGGGGCAGCTTGGGCGAGGTTCGCCAGAAGGATCTCACGTTCAGCAGCCAAGAAACCAGCGCTCTGCTGCACGAGATCAAGGGCCTGGTTTTGGACGAACCGCTGGTGCATGCTCTGCACCGCAAGACGGAAGGTTGGGTCACCGGCCTGCAGTTGGCAGCCCTCTCCCTGCATGGACGCGCCGACAGCGCTGCGTTCGTCGCCGCTTTCACCGGGAGTCACAGGCACGTGTTTCATTTCCTGAGCGATGAAGTGCTGAGCCACCAAGAACCCGGCGTTCAGGACTTCCTCCGCCGCACTTCGATCTTGGAACGCTTCTGCGGCCCCCTCTGCCAAGCCGTAACCGAAAACGAGGAGGCTTCCCACATCCTGCAGTCCCTTGAGCGCCGTAATGCCTTCGTGATACCCCTGGACGACGATGGGACTTGGTACCGGTACCACCCGCTGTTTGCCGAACTCATGCACCACCAGCTGCAGAATCAGGAACTCCACCACATCCCCGAGCTGCACAGCCGCGCCTCGGATTGGTTTCTCGAGGCGGGCAGGGTGCCCGAGGCTCTCAAGCACGCGCTGGAGGCATGTCATCAAAAACGCGCGGCCGCCATTCTTGAAACCCACTTGCAGGGGATCCTGGCAGCCGAAGGACCTGGCCTCGTCGTTCAGAGCTTGGCCCAGCTTCCAGCCGACATCCTAACGCAGTACCCGGAACTCACCGTGCAGAAAGCCTGGTTCCATCTGGTACTGAAAGGCAGAGAAGAGGCCGAGCAGTGCCTTGCACTGGCGGAGATCGTCTCGCTTCCTGATCCTGCTTTAGCCCGCGAATTCGCTGGCAAGCTCGCGGTTGTCAAGGCGTACTACAGCATCTACGCCCAGGATTTTGCGGCGGCCCTGGCGTATGCAGAGCAGGCTCTCCAGCAGCTGGCCGAGGACAATCACTACTGGCGTTCCAAAATAGGCATCATTTCCGGAGACTCGCGGCTTTTTGCGGGCAATCCCCAAGACGCATACCCTTTATACCTTGGTTCCTACGAAACCCACCAGAAGTATGGCAATGTCTATCTCGTTCTCAGTTCTGGGTTCAAGGTGGCTACGACCCTGTACTACCTGGGCAGGTTAACCGAAGCAGAAGATCTGACCCGGAAGTGTTTGGACATGGGCTATGAACAGGGCTTTTCGGAAGTACCCCGCACCGGGGTGCTGTGGACCCTGCAAGGTGAACTGCTGCGCGAAAAGGGGGACTTGAGCGAAGCAGAACCATGCATCGCGAAGGGCCTGGACCTCAGTACTCCGGAGAAGCCCTCATTTGGCTGGAACAGTCTATTCCAGACGGCTCTACGGTGCTCGCAGCGGCAGTTCGAAGACGCCCTGGCGGTGATCGAATCCCTAGAGGACCTGGATAGGCGAGTCGCCCTGCCTCACTTCATAGGCGTGCGCGCCGCTGGTTGGAAGGCCCACATTCTTACGCAGCTCGGACAACCCGGGCGCGCGAAAGACGCGCTGCGCAGCATCGGCGTGGACAGCGAAGGGCAGGTGGACGGAGGGCGCCTCTTCGCCTGGCTGGTCTGTGCACGACTTCTGCTGACCGGCGGTCACGACAGCCTTACCCAGGCGAGGGGGATCCTGCAGTCGGTGCGAGAGCTAGCGGATGCAGGCCAAAACCGATGCATCAGCATAGAAGCGGCTCTAGCCCAGGCCGACTTGGAGAAGGCTGCAGGAGAAGCGAAGACAGCGCAGGCGTTCTTGGTACAGGCACTGGAGATGGGCTGTCAAGGAGGATATCGGCAGGTGTTCTCGGATTATGGACGTCCGGTGGCCCCCCTGTTTGCGATGGTGCAGCGGCAGCTCTCAAGCAGAGACGAGGCCCTTGGCAGCTATGCCGGCTCATTAGCCATCCAGCTCGATGGCAGTGCGGGCGCCGCCACCATTCCGACGGAAGACGCCCTGCCAACCGACAGCCCAGCAGACCAGGCTTCCCCTTTGGTAGAAGACCTGACAGAACGAGAGTCGGAAATCCTTCAGTTTCTGGCCGAAGGGCTGTCCAATCAGGCGACGGCGGACAAGCTGTTTGTGACCCAGGGCACGATCAAGTGGCACACCAGCAACATCTACGGCAAGCTCGGGGTCAGCAACCGCACACAAGCTGTCGCCGTGGCCCGTCGGTTTGGGCTCATCAGCTCACCGTCCAATTCTGGACCTTGACAGGTGTTTGCGCACCCAACATCCTGGAAGAGGTGGGGGCGCAGGGGCCAAGCGGCTCTCGGGAAGCGGCGCGAATCAGTGTTCCTGAACTGGATGAATCCGACAGTCGGGCTGTTCAACTCCTGACCATGCAGCTAACCGGCGTTGCACTGCCGCCACCCGTCGGATCGAGAAGAGGCCCAAGCCTTGGATCTCCCAAGGCTTGGGCCTCTTTGTGCGCTAATCCATATTGTCTATCGCAGTAGTAGTTACTCGACGAAGAAGTACTGTTCTAGCGCCAAGTTGGCTGCGGTGGCCATGCCGCTGTGCGGTACGTTCCGCAGATCAGCCGATACAATATACGGATAGGTGGCTTCTTCCACGAACATGAAAATCGGAATGTTGTCGTAGTACCAACTGTGCAGCGCTTCCTCTGCCGCAACTCGCTCGGAGGTACCTGGGACGGTTCGGATGATCTCCTCATGAATATCATAGACCTCAAGGATCCAATCCGGCGGGGTAGAACCCGATTCGCCATCGGTGTTGTACCACAGCTGCCAGTCGGCACCCCAGCCCCAGTTACCGGGGAGGTAATCCTCCCACAGCCAAGGCCATGCTGGTGAGTGAGCCCAGGCAATAGTACCCATCAGTTGGTTGGCTTCGTCCTTCTGTCCGACCAACTCAGTGCTTACCTGACGGAAATGAGCATAGATACCGATATCCTGCAGGTACTCAACAGCCAACTCGGCTGCCGGAATGAAATCTGGTGCATAGTCGCCAACCTCTAAGAAGAGCTCAAACACCTCTCCATCAGGCCGCAGGCGGAAGCCATCACTGTCCCGTTCGTCCAAGCCCATCTCGTCCAGCAGGCGATTGGCTTCGTCCAAATCGTAATCAACAGGGATCCACGAAGGTTTCGACGCCATGCCGAAATACAGAGAATCGATGAGCTCATCGCGGTCGATGGCCAAGTTCACTGCCTGGCGGAAGCGGATGTCCTGGGTTATCTCCTGCCAGATCTCACCATCATCCGCAAAGGTGTAATTAATCACCAGCATCGTGGGATCGACGTGCATCTCCAAGGGAACGGTCACGTAGCCGCCGCGCTCCTCGTTTTCGCGGTAGAGAGGCATGCTGGTAAGCGCCGTGTCTTCCCGGAGCAAGTCAACGTCACCGGTAATAACCCGCATCGTGACCATTTCTGTATCCGTTACCTCATGCGTCTCCAGGCGGTCAATATACGGCAGCTGGTTCCCTTCTGTATCGACTTTAAAGTAGTACGGGTTGCGCTCGAATGCTAGAACGCCCGACGGTGCGTCGACGGCCATCCAAGGCTCTAGCGTTGGAAAGCCTACTGCATCCGCATTGGTCAAGTCCCAATGCATAATCAGCTTAACACCGAAGAGTTCGTACCATTCATCTTCCAGTTCTTCTTCATCCAGATACGGCCTTAACTCATCCAACGTAGTGTAATCAATGTGGAACTGCTTCATATAATGCGATGGAACCATCAACTCTTGGTAACCAGCCCATCCCTGGATGGTGATGGCTGTCAGGAAAGCCCCATAGGGCTCGTCAAACGTTAGGCGGAAGGTCATGTCATCGACGACTTCAAACTCCGCAGGCTCGCCCGAGGGTGAGCGGAACTTATGCGGATACACCGGTGTGATCTCTTCATTCAAGTACATATCCTCAAAGACAAACCGCACGTCTTCTATGGTCACGGGCTCTCCATCCGACCATTTAAGGCCTTCGCGCAGTGTAAAGGAAAACTCCGTATTGTCCTCACTCACGGAGAAGTCCTGCACCACGTTGCCTACCAGGTCTTCTGAAGTAATGCCCGGAGCCCGCAGAATAGGCTCGCGTATACCTAGAAACAGGTCTGGGTTCCAGTCCGGTACGGAGTTTGCCGTAATCAGCGTGCCTCCGTAGCGACCAACTTGGAAGTCTACATCCTCTTCGGCGACCAAAACACCAGGGCCTACGACAAAAGGCTCGACCGGCAGCCGTTCTTCAACTGGCGGCAATATCCCGGCCTCAACTTGCTCAGCCAACATCGGAGCTTCATGGTATTCTGCCGCGCCCCCGGATGCTGCCAAGACCAATACCAACACCAAGCTGAACGCTAGCGCATTTGCCTTACCTTTCATTGCGAAACAACCTCCTCAGGTTTTCATACAGTGTCAATACTCACCAGAGAAACGGGTAGCCAGGCCTGCAGAGCGCATATCACCCCCCAGTCAGCCAAAGACTGAGAAAAGCCGAGACTGACATGAAAGTTGGTTGCAGTGCACTCTCTTATACAGTCATATTCGAGTTCCTTCTGATTATCTGTAAAAGATGCCAAACATCTTGTTTAATCTTTGTTTACATTGGTTCATCGCCTTTTTCGGCGCCGAAAACACTCTATTTTTGAAAAATTAAAGGAACACACATAGCGGAGACAGAAGACCTAGGAAGGCGTTGATCTTCTCCGCTTTTCCACGGACGAGGGCATCACAGCACCTCGTTTAC
>SLOG01000350.1 GCA_007132635.1 Limnochordia bacterium | reverse complement strand
GGAATTTGCCCAAAGCCCTCACCTCGTAGTCGTTGTTACCGATACATTTCGCCGTTTAGCTGGTGTTTTCCTCTTTTCATTTACATTTTTTAATTTTCTTTATGCAACAGGTCTGCTAGGAGACCACTCCAAAACGAACGTGCAAATAATAACGATTTCTGGTATTATGGATCTGAAAACAGAAATCGTCGGCGTGACGAAGGAGGCAGAGGTATGGGAAGTCGAATGGTCAACAGTAAGGGAAATCCCCTCGAGCTGGCAGGCAATGCCTTGAAGGTTGGAGAACGGGCTCCAGGATTTTCACTTCTGGACAAAGACGGAAACAGTGTTTCATTACACGATTTTGCCGGCAAACCGAAACTCATCAGTGTTGTGCCGTCATTGGATACTGGGTTATGTGATCAACAGACTCGACGCTTTAATGAACAGGCTGGCCGCATTCCGAAGGCTGTGGTTTTGACCGTTAGTGTTGACCTTCCCTTTGCCCAGAAACGCTGGTGCGGAGCTGCGGGCCTTGACCACGTGATCACCCTCTCCGATCATAAGGAGACCAGCTTTGGCCGGGATTATGGTGTCCTGATTCCTGAACTGCGGCTGTTGGCTCGGTCTGTGTTCGTTCTGGATCAAAATGACAGCATCGTTTACCTGGAGTATGTGCCTGAGATTTCGCAACACCCTGATTATGATGCCGCCTTAGCGGCGCTAGCGAAGCTGTGAAGTTTGAAACAAGAGGGCATGTCCCGTTAAGGGAGATGCCCTCTTCCATTTCATCACGTCAACATAGTGTGCGCCTCTTGAAGCATAACGGGAATGTCCAGTTTGTACTCGCACCATGGTTTGCATTCGCCGCAGGCAGTACAGTCTAATGCATTGATCGTCAGCTCACTGTAGCTTTCTTGCAGTCCGGAAATGTCATGGCCGAGTTTCTTAGCTACACTGGCTCGTCCGTAGAGGGAGAGGATTTGCGGAAAGTCCACGTCACTAGGACAGGAGAACTTCTCCTGGCAGTGCATACATTCACGGCAGATACCTTTTATGTCACCAGAAATCTTGTCGGCCTCACGTTTGAGCTCTCGGACTTCGCTGTCTGGTAAAGGCCCTCGGGCAGCGGCTGCGATGTCGTCGGCAAACTCACTGATGTGCCTAGCACCAGCATCGACGGTAGCGATGAAAGGGTTTGCCAGGCAGAAACGAAGCATGGCCGCATGGTCAATGGTCAAGAAATCCTCTAACAGTGCATGAATAGGAACCATCCCGTTGCCGTTAAAGGCCTTCATGTTGATGATCGCCAGCCCTTTTTCGTAAGCATATCTGAGAATGTCCTCATCCCCGTCGTTGCTAAGACCTCGGCTGAAGACATTGTAAGGCAGCTCGACGACTTCGAAAATCCCCGTGTCAACAGCCTTTTTGATGGCCGGCCCATCTCCGTAATGGCTGGAAAACCCGATATAGTCGATCCATCCCTCGTCTCGCATCTCCCGGATTCGGTCTAAAACCCCCGAGGTCGAGATGGTTTTCCAGCGCTCTTCATTGATCCCGTGGAAGAAATAGACGAGTTTGATGGAGTTCTCACCCATTTTCAGGCTGCCTTTATTGGTGATCCCCAGTTTCTCGCGGCTAGTACTGAGTTCCTCCTCCAGCGCGTCTAACGTGTAGCCGTGTCCCTTGGTGACGACAACGATTGGTTCATCCAGATCACTGCGCTTGGCAATGGCTTCACCCACCAGGATTTCGCTTTCCACCTGCTGACCGGTGCCGTTCTGTCCGTTGTAGGCCCGTGCTGTGTCAATCAGGTTGATGCCTTGGTCCAATACATAGTCCAGAATGCTTCCTGCTTCTTCGATGGTATCTAGCATGCGCAGGTTCATCGCTCCGAAGCTGACCTCGGATACCTTAAGACCGGTGTTTCCAAAAGGCCTGCGTTTTACGTTTGACAGCAAAAAAACCACTCCTTGTTTGTTGGCGGACATTCATTGTTACTCTGCCCGCGTTTTTTCAATCTGGCGGATTTGAAAGCCTTTCATGATATCAGACCGCGTTATGATCCCGACCAAATTCAGTTCATCAAACACAAACAGGCGCCCGATCTGCTCGCGGGACATACGTGTAAGAGCTTCCACCGCATCATCATCGGGATGAACCATCTGCAGGGCCTGCGACATGATGTCCTCCACTTTGTAGTAGTCGCGGTCCCCCGGCGCCACTTTCTGGACATCCTCCATGGTAACACAGCCGACAACGGCTCCATCAGCCAAGACTGGATACCCGGTGTGCTTTTCATCGTACATGAGAGCGAGCAGCTGCGCAACAGTATAGTGGGCAGGCACGGTAACCACATCGTTTGTCATCAGATCCCGGACCCGAAACCCTTCCAGGGTCGCATTGACTAGGTTCGTGCTGTATTCTTGGCCAGCAGCGATATAGATAAAGAATGCTATCAAGACAAGCAGAATATTGCCCGTCAGCACTCCGAAAATCGCAAACAAGATGGCGAAGGTCTGCCCGATGGATGTAGCTGTTTTCGTTGCCGCTAAATAGCTGCGGCGTTTGGCCATAATGGCTCGAAGAACGCGTCCACCGTCACTGGGGAAGGCGGGCAGTAGGTTGAACACTGCCAGTACGATGTTGATTTGGCCGAGATAAAGCAGGAAGATATGCAGGTCCGCGGGTGCATTGACCACGATGAAGCGCAGCCCGAGGAACAGAATACCCAAAACAAGGCTCACAATCGGGCCCATAATGGCGATGACAAGTTCGTCCGACGGATCTTTGCTCATTTCCTCCATATCGGCGATTCCGCCTAGGATCATCAGAGTGATACTGCGGATTTTGAGGCCGCGCCGCAGGGCGACCCAAGTGTGGCCAATCTCGTGCAGGGCAACACTGACGAACAACCCAATGCCGATTAGAAACCCTATGGTGTAGGGGCTGAGCAGAAGCGCATCTGGATCAAGACCAAGCGTTTCTGTGAGCAGACCAATGTTTGTGCCAAAGATAAACCCAAACAGAGGCAGGATGATCAGGAGCGTGATGTGAAGGCGGATGGGTATGCCGAATACATGACCGATGGTCCACGAATTCTTGAACATGAATTCACCCCTCTCTCACTAAGAAGAATTCGATATAACTGAGGATCTTCCTTCCTTAACAGAAACAGCCCTTTGCTGGAGCAGGGTTTACTTTCGAATTGGTCGAAGTGCAGTGCATCAGAAGGATGTGGTTATGGTGCATACAAAGGATTCGCTTCTCCAAGATCTGCGGCGACTAGCCATCGATCCGCGGGGTACTTTGCTGGTGCACTCGTCAATGAAGAGCATCGGCGAAGTGGTTGGCGGAGCCGACACTGTTTTGGATGCTTTAAGCGCCTACATGCTTGACGGACTTCTCGTTCTGCCGACACACACATGGAAGACCGTGAGCCCTGAGAATCCCCGGTACTATCAAGCGGAGTCCTCGGTATGTGTCGGCATTCTGCCTGAGCTGTTCCGGCAGCGCGCTGGCGTACACCGTTCGCTGCACCCTACCCATTCGACAGCCGCTTTAGGCCGTGACGCGGCCGAGTTTGCCTCGGGAGATGAGCTATGCGGCAGTCCGTGCGCCCGGAATTCTACGTGGGGAAAACTGCTTGATAGAGACGCAGCGATCATGCTGATCGGTGTGGATTTGACTCGGTGTACGTTTATCCATGGCGTGGAAGAATGGTTTGGTATTCCCAATCGGTTGGCAGAGACGCCCGATAGACTCATTTCTGTTCGCGCAGACAAAGTCGAGATACCCGTGTCTCTCTACCGACATCACGGAGTATCGTCCTCGGAGAATTTCTGGAAGGCAGAACCAGTCTTGGAACTCAATGGAGCTTTGCACAAGGGTTACTTCGGTGATGCGCTGACTCGAGTGTGTTCGGCTCCGCACATGGCTGATCTGCTGTTCGATATGCTCGCTGCCGACCCAGAGCTGTTTTCCGACGACTCTCCGCTGACGGGTGCGTTCATCCAGCGCTTTCTGCCAAGGCCTTGATTGCCCAGCTGCTGAGCGCTGAATCGAAGGAGGCCCTGCATGCGACGTTGGAGTGATGAGTATCCGCACCACGACCCCGAAGACCCAGAGATTTTGGATTTGAATGCACAGTATGATGAGGATACAGCCCCAGATGACTTCAATCATCCCCGGAGGACGCCGCTTGGGAAGACGTTAGCGCTGTTTTTGGCCATCGCCTTTCTCGGATACGTACTCCAGGGTCTGCTGACGGCCGTACAGTTTCCAGCGCTTGACTTCTGGGCAGACTCTGCGCGGCTGCGGGAGCAGGCCTGGGTGCAGGAGAGGCAGCGGGCTGTCGTCGATATCCGTGTCCTTGATTCACTGACTTCGTCACGGGAGCGGAGCGGAACAGGATTCAACATTGCCGCCGATGGCCAGGTAGTGACTAACCAGCATGTAGTGAGTGGTGCGGTGCTCCTCATTGTGACGTTTCCTGATGGCCGGACATTTTTCGTTGAGGAATGGGAAGAGCACCCTGCTACGGACTTAGCTCTGGTGCGCCTCAAGACAGACGGACTGCCGACAGTGTGTCCTCGGTTGGACCGCCTGCCTGACATCGGTGAGTCTGTTGTGGTCATCGGCAATCCCTTGGGGTTTCCCCGGGTGGCTGTTCAAGGCGTGGTCGCAGCTTACGGTCATGTGGACGACCGCCTGGGCTATGTCATGGAAATTGAGACGTCAGTGTACAAAGGAAGCAGCGGCAGTCCAGTGTTTGATAAGGACGGTATGGTGGTGGCAGTTGTGTTTGCAGCGGGACAGTCTGACGACGGTGGTGGGCGTGGTTTCGCGATACCGCTTGTCCGCCTGCAAGCCATTCTAAACGGACAATTGAAGGAGTGATTTTCGTGGCGATGAGTCAATACGAGCGGTTTTGGTCGACGGTCAGGCATGAACGGCCTGATGAGTTTCTCTACTACATGTCCTTCACGCCGGATCTGGATTCCCGCATGCGGCAGCGGCTAGGGCTGTCTCAGGAGGCAGACCTAGGAGCGCACTTGGGTCTGTTTTCACCGGCGAACGCTATTCCGCTGGCCTCTGAAGACCAGGCCAGCCGGGATTTTTCTGCCTATTTCGCCGACGTTGCTATACCCGATGGGTCGTTTATAAACCGGCTGGGAGTTCTAGAGATCCCGGGTTCGATGTACCATTTCACGCGATACGTGAGTCCGCTCCGGCAGGCCAGCACGCTCACGGATTTGGAGGCATTTTCTTATCCATCGACCATCGGCCAGACGACGGACCATATGGTTCGCGTTGTTGAAGAAGCCCATGAACAGGGTCGTGTTGCTCAGTCGTGGATCGGTCACATGTACGAAGACGCGTGGCAGATTCGCGGCTATGAACAGTTCCTAATGGATATGCTTACGCAGCCAGACTGGTGCGAGTTTATCCTGGACAAGCTCAAAGAAAGAAATCTCGTTAATGCGAAGGCTGCGGCAAGCGCTGGAGTCGACTTCATACGGACGGGGGACGATGTAGCCAATCAAAAGGCCATGATGTTTTCTGTTGATCACTGGAGGCGCTTCATGAAACCTCGGTGGGCTGAAGTGTATGCGGCGGCTAGGGCGATTAACCCTGATGTACAGATTTGGTACCATAGTGACGGCAATATTGAGGCTATCATACCCGATTTGATCGAGATCGGTGTGACAATTCTTAACCCAGTCCAACCAGAGTGTTTGGATCCCTTGTGGGTAAAACGGGAGTTTGGTGCCCATCTTGTATTGGACGGGACTATAGGGACCCAGACGACAATGCCCTTCGGTTCTTCAGCTGACGTCCGAGCCACGGTTCGGGAGCGACTAGAGACACTCGGACATGACGGCGGCCTCATTGTGTCGCCAACCCATGTTCTAGAGCCGGAAGTGCCTGTTGAAAACGTCTTTGCCATGATTGATGCCGTCAAGGAGCTACCCAAATGACATCCTGCGAACGGCTGCTGAAGGTATTGTCTGGTCCATTACCAGCCGCGCGTTTGAAAACAACGAACACTCGCGAGGAGCTCGGGTTCGGTTTCACTGCCACGGCAGAATCCGAGACGTATTGCCTTCAATCCTAGCGGTGGCGGCAGACGGTTTTGGTACCTGCGAAGCCCCGCCTTCCTATGTATTGGGTGTGGAGGGTGCGTTCGTGCTCTTCGGGAATCTGGAGCGACGGCTTCTGGAGACCGGAAGCGAACGGGAGGTATCTGCGGCTGTGCGAGGATGTGTGTCGGCAGCGAAGTCGGGAGGCAGAGGCGCCTGGATATAATTAGTCGGTTAGTTAACAATAAGCTAATTGTAACTTTTCCTTTTATGCGTTGAAGACGTAGCGGAGTCACGGTATACTGAGGTCAAGGAAAATAAATGATAACTGGTTTCAAAAAGGAGTTGGCTTTCGTGTATAACTTTGACTATTATAGCTCGTATGAGCATCACAATGATCTCCTCCGAGATGCTAAACGGTTTCATCAGTGGAGGCGTTTCCAGAAAAAAGCAACACGCGGCTAGTGCCGTAGCCCCTCATATATCTCTCCGAGAAAGCAGCCGTCTATGACGGCTGCTTTCGACGCATCAGTCAACTTGCAGTGAAACAGGAGGAGAACCGGTATGCCGTGTGTAATCCTCAACGTAGACTACCCAAGAAGTCTTGGAGGAGATGAGTCCTATTGGAAACTATGACACCCGATGTGCTGGTGGCTGTCGATGAGATCATTGAGCGTCACAGGGAGACACCTGGACCTTCGATCCCGATGCTGCAGGCTCTGCAGGAAACCTTCGGCTATGTGGCGCCTGAGTTTCTGCAGCGCATTGCGGCCGCAACCGGTATTCCCGCCAGCGACTTGTTCAGTATAGTGACCTTTTACGCCCAGTTTCGACTAGAACCGCTGGGGCGGCATCACATTCAGGTTTGTCACGGCACGGCCTGCCATCTGGCTGGCGCCGAGCGGATCACGGAGGCGCTGGAGTATGCGACGGGCACGAAGTGCGGGTGCACCAGTGATGACCGGGAGTTCACTATAGAGAAAGTGGCCTGTGTTGGCTGCTGTAGTCTGGCGCCTGTAGTCAGTGTCGATGAGGAAGTGCATGGGCGGTTGACTTCAGATGATGTCTCAGCGCTGGTCAAAGAACTTCGCAAACAAGGGAGCGAGATGACTCCATGACGAGTATTGACGGTCGGTATGAAGTTCGAGTCGGATTGGCGAGCTGCAGCATAGCCGCTGGCGCGTCAAGAGTTTTTCGTGCTTTGGACGAGGCGGGGGCTGCGCCTCATACTACGGGCTGTGTCGGCATGTGCTATGCCGAACCGTTGATTGAAGTGATCGGCCCTGATGGTCAGCATGTGTGGTACGGCCACGTTGAGGAAAGCGATGTGCAGCGGATAGTGACTAACCATTTGATTCAAGGCGAGGTCGTCGCTGACTTACAGGTGGAGAGACCTGATGGGCAGGTGCGTTTCGCCCTGCGCAACTGCGGGATTGTTGACCCGGAAGATATTGCTAGTTATATCGAGTTGGGCGGCTATGCTGGATTGCAGCGCGCTCTTTCCATGCCGCCCGAGGCCGTTATTGCTGATATTCAGGATGCAGGTCTTCGGGGGCGAGGCGGCGCCGGGTTTCCGACGCACAAGAAATGGGACCTAGCTCGTGAAGCTGTTGGTGACCAAAAATACGTCGTGTGCAATGCGGATGAAGGTGACCCCGGCGCGTTTATGGATCGCAGCATTCTTGAAAGTGACCCGCACTCTGTGATTGAGGGCATGATGATCGCTGGGTACGCCATTGGCGCATCGATAGGCTACGTATACGTTCGCGCCGAGTACCCCTTGGCGATCAAACGTCTGCGGCGGGCTATTACCCAAACGCAGGAGTCCGAATATCTAGGACGCCTAGCGGCCGAGTCGGGGTTTCATTTTGCTGTTTCCATTCGTGAAGGGGCGGGTGCGTTTGTTTGCGGGGAAGAGACTGCTCTCCTCATGTCTATTGAAGGGAAACGAGGAATGCCTCGTTTTCGACCGCCCTATCCGGCAGAAAAGGGCCTCTTCGACTGTCCTACCGTGATCAACAATGTGGAGACTCTTGCTAACGTTCCGCGGATCATGAACGACGGGCCTGAGTCCTTTAGCGCGTTCGGCACAGAGCGAAGCCGCGGGACTAAGGTGTTCTCGCTAGCAGGCAAGGTGCAGCGTGGCGGTTTGGTGGAAATCCCTATGGGCACCACTGTGAATGATATGGTTTTCGCGATTGGCGGCGGCATATCGTCCGGGAAGGCGTTTAAAGCCGTGCAGACAGGCGGCCCCAGCGGCGGCTGCATTCCCGCCCATTTGGGTGATACGCCTGTGGACTATGAGAGCCTTGCTGCCATTGGCGCTATTATGGGTTCGGGCGGCCTTTTGGTGATGGATGCGGACACCTGTATGGTCGACGTAGCGCGGTATTTCCTTTCGTTTGCCAGGGATGAATCCTGTGGGAAGTGTACGTTTTGCCGAGTCGGCACCGAACAGATGCTCCGCATTCTCACCCGCATAACCGAAGGACGCGGTGAAATGCGAGATTTGGAGATCCTGGAGGATCTAGGAGCCAAGATTCAGGGCGGCTCGCTCTGCGGTTTGGGGCAGACGGTTCCTAATCCTGTCCTTACGACTCTGCGTTTTTTCCGTGATGAGTACGAAGCCCACATTCAGGGACGACACTGCCCAGCAAAGCAGTGCAAGGCTCTGATCGAGTATCAAATTCTTGACGATGCCTGCCGGGGATGTACTCTCTGCGAGAAAGCGTGCCCAGTGGAGGCGATTTCGGGAGAGCGGGGGGAAACGTATACCATTGACCAAGACCGCTGTATTCGCTGCGGCCTTTGTCTCAGCAGCTGTCGTTTCGATGCCATTGCCCTGTATTCCGAACCAAAGACGAACTCTCTGGAGGTGGCGAAGTGAGCAGCGTGCAGTTGACGATAGACGGACGAACCATAGCGGCTTCCCCAGGGAGTAATCTGCTGGAACAGTCTATCCAAAACGGTATCGACATTCCGCATCTGTGCTACGATCCCAGACTCAAACCATTTGGTGCGTGCAGGCTCTGTTTTGTCGAAGTCAAGGGCCGTCCGCAGCCTGTTCCAGCTTGTTCGCTGACTGTGCAGGCCGGGATGGTGGTGGAGACTAATACCGCAGCCGTACGTGATCTGCGCAAAACGGCGCTTGAGCTGCTGTTGGCGGAACACTGCGGGGACTGTCTCGCTCCTTGCCGTCTGGCATGTCCGGCGGAAGTTGATATTCAAGGCTACGTTTCGAACCTGAGCAATGGTCGCTATGCGGAAGCGGCCGCTGTGCTGCGGCAGAATATGCCCCTGCCCTCAATCTGCGGACGCGTATGTCCTCGTTTCTGTGAGAAGCAGTGCCGCCGCAGTCTGCTGGACGACCCGGTGGACATCTGCGGGCTCAAGCGGTGGACGGGCGATTTTTGGCTGGAACACCTGGCCGATTCCGGGCCTGCGCCAGCGCAGGATACCGGGAAACGGGCGGCCGTAGTAGGCGGCGGGCCAGCCGGATTGACGGCAGCGTACTACTTGGCTGTGAGCGGTCATCGGGTGACTCTGTATGACTCTGGTCCCGAGTTGGGGGGTATGCTTCGTTACGGTATCCCCGAGTATCGGCTGCCGAAGGATATCTTGGATAAAGAGATTCAGGTCATAACCGACCTCTGTGAAGAGGTGATTATGGGGGGGCGACTTGGCAGCGACTACACCCTGGCCGAACTCAAGAATTCCTACGACGCAGTCTTTTTGGGTATTGGATGCCAGACTCCGCAGATGCTGCCCGTGGAAAACAGTGAACTCCCCGCGATCTATTCTGGGATTGGCTTTCTTCGGGACGTCATCATGGGCGAGCCTGTCCCTATTGGCAGGCGTGTGGCTGTTATCGGCGGTGGAAATACGGCGATGGATGCCGCCCGCACTGCGGTGCGCTTGGGGGCAGAGGAAGTTACTGTCGTGTACCGAAGAGCACGCGAACAGATGCCGGCCGAGCCCATCGAGGTGGAAGAGGCCATGGAAGAAGGGGTTCACTTCCATTTTCTCACCAACCCGAGTCGCTTCGTAGGAACAGAGCGAGTGGAGGCTTTGGAGTGCGTTCGTATGGAACTTGGGGAACCAGACAGCTCTGGCCGCCGCAGGCCGATAACTGTCCCGGGCAGCGAGCACCTTCTTCCGGTCGACAGTGTGATCGTGGCGATTGGCCAGAAAACGGATCCGCAGCTGGTAGAGACTCTTGGGCTCGGCACTACAGATTGGGGTACGCTGTGCGCCTGTCCTGACACTCAGTGCAGTACAGAACCAGGGGTCTTTGCTGCTGGTGACTGTGTGAGTGGGGCTGCGACGGTTGTTGAGGCCGTTGGTCTGGCTCGAAAAGCGGCCATGCACATGGATCGCTATCTCGCCGGCAGCAGCGAGAAGGTGCGCGAAGCCTTTTACGTGAGCCGCGGTGAGCTGAAGGAACTTGATGCAGATGCTTTGGAGGGCGCACGGCCCCTGACTCGCCAGGCTTCGCAGCATGCAGCAGCGGAAGAACGACGTGGTTCCTTTGCCGAATACAATCAAGGACTGTCAGAGGATCAGACGAGGGAGGAGTCCTCGCGGTGTCTGTCCTGCGGTTGTTTGGACTACCACTCCTGTGAACTGCGCCTATTGGCAGAGGAATACAATGTTGACCCTTCTCTTTTCGGTATCAGTGAGAAGCGTTATTCGGTGAACGACTCTCATCCCTATATCCTGCACGATCCCGACAAGTGTATTCTGTGTGGAAAATGTGTCCAGATCTGTCAGGAGGTTGCTGGCGAGAGCGCACTAGGTTTCGTCCATCGGGGCTATGAGACGGTGATCAAACCAGCACTAGACCTACCGCTGGCTGATGTCTGTGACTCTTGCGGGTTATGCGTGTCCACCTGCCCGTCGGGTGCACTGACACTTGATCTTCCTTGGGTCTCGCAGCGCGGCCCTTGGATGAGCGATGACGTCGTCCAAACTACGTGTCTTCAGTGTGATGTTGGCTGCGCTTTGGAGATCCGGGCCAACGCGGGTACCGTAGTGAGCGCACTGCCGCCGCTGCGACCGGAGACCTCGCAGCGAGGCGCGTGTGAAAAAGGTTGCTTTGGCTACGGCTCCGTGTATGCTGCAGAACGGTTGACAGCCCCCTTGGTGCGACGAGAGGGTTCTCGGCAGACAGCATCTTGGGAAGATGCTGTGACCAAGGCGGTCACCATGCTTAGGGCGTCTCAGGGAGAAGAGGGCCTGTCGGGGCTGTTGGTCGTCCTGTCACCGAAGTTGACCAACGAGGTCCATGATTCTGTCCTCAAGCTGGCAGAAACGCAGTGGGAAAATGTACAGATAGTCAGCACGATGGATTTCTATCCGGATATCCTGCCGTTGGACTGGAAGACCCTGGAGACGAGTGACTTCGTCTTGACCGTAGGCGACGGGATATCTGAGAGCTATCCTACTGCACATCGTCGTTTGCAGTGGAGAAAACAGCACGGCGGAAGACAGCTGGATGTACCCGATTGGAAGGCAGTGGAGCCTGCGGTGAGAGAGTCGGCTGATCAAGCCATGAGCGCGGCAGTACAGCCTCTAATTGTCTTGGATGGCGAAAGTGTAGACGGTACTACGGTTGCCGAGATACGGAGCCTGTGGCCCGAGGTGCGTGTGGCGGCCTTGTACTCTGGAGGCAATACGCAGGGTCAAATCCAGAGAAGGATTGCTCCGTGGTCCTGTGCCCATGACAGCCAGGCCGAAACCGTTCTGCTGGTGGGGGATGAACGTGATGCGGCCGAGCTTCCGCGTTCGGTGAAGAGGGTAATTGCCGTGCGGTCGCAGCCTGTGGATTCTGAATGTGCAGAGGTTGTGCTGCCCCTTGCTCATCCTGTAGAGGAGAGCGGCACAGTGATAACGAGCGAAGGCAATGTCCAGTCGGTTAGGCCAGTGAAACAGCCGCCGAGCGGGTGGTCCAACCTGACCATTCTTCAGGCGCTGCTGGCCCCATCAGGAGAACAGAACGCAGAAGTGCGAGCGCAAGTTGCCAAGTAAAGAGTATGGAAAAGCCCCAGCCGAGGTGATAGGTAAACCTTGGCTGGGGCTTTGAGCTTAGTTTTTGTGGGCTGTCCTTTTATACCGTTCTTTGGCCGCTGGATCCTCGCGGATTTCTTCAGGAGTCCGCATCTCTCTGCGCGAAGCCCCGGCGAAATCCTTTATGGGTAAGCGAGGGCCAGATTCCAAGCGCTGTTTCGCGTCTGCGATCGTTTGGCGATACTGGGGCAGCCACGGTTCGAGAGCCACCAGCATCTCGTCGGTCAGCTGCCAGATTTCCGGAGGATTTAGCACGGCCCCCGTCAACGAATCCATCATCATCGCCTGCTTGAGCAGCATTTCGTCGCCCTGTACAGCAGCTTCGACAGCCAATCTCTGCACGTCGATGCTGGCTGTGCAGACGGCAGCGCAGCCCAGCGGCAGATCGCCATAGACCGGAATGCTTACGCCGTTCGCATCTACATAGCCCGGAACCTCAACAATTGCATCATCCGCGAGATTCTTGATCACGCCGTTATTCACAACGTTGAAGTGGCCACGGTAGACCCGGCCTGTCTCTAGTGCTTCCACAATATGTGACCCATGTTCGACGCCCTGATTCTCAGAGGGATAGTCTAGGGGCGGGGCAGCCAGCCATTCGGGAAAGTCAATTTCGTACCAGTTGCGGCGTTCCATGCAGTGGCGCAGATAACCAGCAGACTCGCCTGTAATCCAGGTATCCATGGAAATCCAGTCCTTTATCTCTTCAGGCCGCTTCCGGTACCAAGGCAGATACTCGCTTAGGTGGCCGTTGGATTCGGTGCTGAAATACCCGAATCGCTTGAGCATGTCAATGCGGACCTTCTCCTGCTGACTGTATACGGGATGGTTCTCGAGGGCCTCCAAGAGCTGCCCGGATACGTCTTTGCCCTTGTGCAGCAGCTGTGTGTACCACGTTTGATGGTTGATACCCACACAGACGATGTCCAGTTCGTCCTTGGGAATGTCAAGGGCTTTAGCGATCAGCTGATGGCCGCCTTGGACGCCGTGGCAGAGCCCGATGGTGGGGACACCTCCATATTTGTTGCATGCCCAGGTGATCATGGAATTTGGGTTAGCGTAATTCAGCATGATGCAATCCGGCAGGGCCACTTCCTTGATATCTCGGCAGAAATTCAAGATCTCCGGGATTCCCCGCTGACCATACATAATCCCGCCGGGTCCGAGGGTATCGCCCACGCACTGATCGATTCCGTACTTCATGGGAATCTCGACATCATGATAGAATGCCTCCAGCATGCCGATGCGGACGAAATTGAACACGTACTTGGCACCGCGAAATGCCTCGCGCCTATCTTTCGTGGCTTGAATCTTGATGGGAATCCCGTTCTCGTCGATATCCCTTTGGACGAGCTGTACACTGCGATCGAGATTGTCCTGGTTGATGTCGGTGAAAGCGAGTTCGATGTTGCGGAATTCGGGCACCGAGAGCAGGTCCTTGATCATCTCCCTCGTGAATCCAATGCTTCCAGCACCGATGACGGCAATTTTAAATGACATGTGGTTCCCTCCCGTGGTTTTCTGTCAGCCAGTAACCTTTTTGCCGATCTAACTGTTCCTATTCAAAGTATAGCAGACGCACGTACTCAGTCTTTAGGTTATCCTTGCAAGCTTCACGCAACCAGTTTAGAAATCCTGCTGTCCGATCTAGCTTTGGATGCTTCGGTTACGGAGCCGATATTCTTTGGCCGTCAAGCCTGTTTGGCGCTTAAAAAGAAACGAGAAATACTGCCGACTGTTTATCCCGACATAGCAGCAGATATCGACGATCTCCAGATCGGTCTTGCTGAGAAGCAGCTTGGCAGTCTCTATCCGAAAGCGCGTGATGTACTGGATGGGCGTACAGCCCAGAGTACTCTGAAACGTCCGGTGGAGATGACTAGGATGAACCCCCGCGTGTTCAGCGATGTCGTTGACTTGGATGTCTTTATCGTAGTTCTGCTGGATAAACGCGAGGGCTCTTTTCACATGGCGATTGTGGCGCTCAGGAATCTGCTCGGACTGTTCGCCTACGAGCCTGGCGATTTTAACAAGCAGCTGCATCAAGAACATCTGAACCATCAGGTCCCGTCCACTGCAGTCCTTGTTGAGCTCTCCAATCAGTGAACGAAGGGTGGGGTATACTTCGTCTGGATCCTTGAGGAGATAGTAGGGCTGCTCGAGCTCCAGCATGGCAGCAAAATCGGCAGATTCTCCCAGCAATTCACGGATGGAAACAGAGGAACTCTGCTTGTCCACAAAAGAGAACTCGACGTTGAGCAGCCTGCCTGATTTCTTAGATTCAATCATCATACGGTGGTGGATATTGGCGTCTAGCAGGATAAAGTCAGCTCGCCGCAGCGTATGCACTGTGTCCGGCACAGCAACTTGGCACTGCCCGTCAATAACATACATAATCTCGATCTGGTTGTGGTGGTGTGCGGGTACGCTTGCAAAGAAATCCCGGAAGTAGAAGAGTTCAACCTGCATCTGGTAGTCGCCCTGCCGGACGATGGGATTGTACAGACTGTGTTCCATATCTAAGCATCCCCAATCTAAAGCTGCTGTACAGTACGCTAGTTTTCTTAACAAAACTCCTTCCAAAAGGGGAGAATAGCGAAAACGCCAAGTCAACAACATTGATACAATGGTTTTCAAAGGCCATACAATTGCAGGGGAGGGATCACTGGTACTGTTGTTGAGTTGTGAAAGTCATCAAAGGAGGGTGTTTATGTATCGTAAACTGACCTTGAGCTTCTTGCTGGTCTTCCTAGTATTATCCACGGGCATAGGTGTCGCGCAGCCCTTTTCCGAGGCCCCGATGCTGCAGGAACGTGTGGCGGACGGCGTGCTTCCGCCAGTTGAAGATCGTCTGCCCATGGTGCCGATGACTGTGGGCCCTGGCGTACTCATGGCAGAGGGCCATGTCGATTGGGAGCCGGGTGTGTACGGCGGCGTACTGCGGTCTGTGAATCCGAGCCCGAATTGGCATCCGGATTACTTTATGGCACTGACTGAATCGCTGGTCGCCGGTCCTGGATTTGATACGACCAGTCTGCAGGGAAATGTGCTGGAGAGCTTCACAGTTAACGACGACAACACTCTCTTCACGTTCCGAATGCGTGAAGGCCTCCGGTGGTCCGATGGGGTGCCAGTAACTACCGAAGATATTCGGTTTACATTCGAGGATGTCCTCCTAAACGAGGAACTGACTCCGTATTTTCCCGCGCACTTTCGCACGGGTGGGAATCCTGGGGGTTCGCGGATGGAACTGGAGATTCTAGATGAGCACACGTTTACGCTGGGCTTTGATGAGCCATACGGTGAATTCCTGACCGCATTAGCCGTCACGAGTTGGGTCAGTTACCAAGAGCTGCTGAAGCCGAGCCACTATTTGAAGGCTTTTCACATCAATTACACCACGTTGGAGGACATGGAAGAGGACTTAGCGGCTCAAGAGCTGGATGACGAGTGGTGGGAGTTATTCTTAAACAAGGACGTGGTGCACTGGAGCATAACCAATGCGGCTTCGGCGGGTTTCCCTGTCCTGTCCGCTTGGATGCCCGTGGAAGGCCCCTCTGGTGTGCTGCTATTTGAACGCAATCCTTACTATTTCAAAGTGGACACGCAAGGCAGTCAGCTTCCGTACATCGACTATCTTGAGACGCACGAGGTCACGGATTGGGACGTAGCCCAGATGCGGATCATTTCCGGGGAGGTTGACTATATATCGGCGGGTGCCAACATTGCTCATATGCCGATGTATCGCGAACACGGTCCGGACACAGGCTTCTTCGCCTCGCTGCATCCTGGTCTTTCCGATCGCGTGTTCTTCCTTAACTTGACCTACGATGATCCGGTGTGGCGGGAGGTTGTCCAGGATGTGCGGTTCCGAAGAGCGCTTTCCATGGCTATTGATCGGGAAGAGATTGCCGACACGGTGTACCTGGGGATGGCTTCCATAACGGATACGGTACCGGCTGAGTTTGATCCAGAAGGTGCCGCCGCTTTACTGGACGAGATCGGTTTGGATCAGCGCGATAGCGAAGGTTACCGTCTTGGTCCGGATGGCGAGGTATTCGATGTTTTCATCGAAGTTGCCGAAATGGCTGACATTTCGTCCATAAGCCAGATTCTGGTTGAGCAGTTGAGTGACGTGGGGCTTCAGGCCACCATGCGTATCCGCAGTGACGCTCTACTCGGCCAGCGCCGACAGGCAAACGAAGCCCTTGCCGGCATTCAGTGGCTCCACAATCGGGGTGGTTGGGCGAACGGTTTGTTCCGGGATTACCTGCCCAGTTCGATTTGGGCTCGCAGTTGGGAACTCTGGTATGCGTCTGGCGGTCAAGATGGTGAAGAACCTCCGGAGTTCATCAAAGAGATTTATGACATTCACGATCGAATCATGCGCACGCTGCCCACATCGGAAGAAGGTATGCAGGCCGTGGCTGATATCTACCGGTGGACCGATGAGAACGTCCCGTTCATCACGCTGGTGTCTGCTCTTGAACCGGTTGTGTTTAGTGAGAACTTGGGCAACGTGCCCAATGAACATGCCATCGATACCGAGATCAACCTGCGAGGCGTTGTTCAACTGTTCTACCGGGATTAGGCGGATCTAAAGCGACTCCGTGCAAGGGGCTGTTGGTGCAACCAACGGCCTTTTGCGCGCAGGCAGCACGAGGATTTGGAGGCTGGAACTCGAAGTAATACAGGAGTTAGGAGGTGGCCACATGGCCTTAATAGGCCTTGATGTCGGCACGTCTGGGTGCAAGGCAAGCGTGTTTACCGTTGACGGAAGGCTGTCGACGTATGCGTACCAGCCATATGCAGTGCAGCGTCCGCGGGCTGGTTGGTTTGAGCTGGACCCCGAAGTTGTCTGGCAGAAGGTTCAGGAGGTTATCCGGGAAGCGGTGGCGACCCATGCGGGAGAACCGATTACCGCTCTCTCGATCTCTTCGTTCGGGGAAGCGGCGGTCTTGGTGGACCAGGCCGGTCGGCCGCTGGCTCCCAGCATCCTGTACATGGACACCCGCGGCCGGCGCGAATGCCGGCTTCTGGAGGAGACACTCGGGCGCGAGACCATCATGGAACTGACGGGTATTCCCGCCCATCCCATGTATACGATCAGCAAGCTGATGTGGCTGCGGGAG
>SLOG01000334.1 GCA_007132635.1 Limnochordia bacterium | reverse complement strand
TCGTCACATCCCGCGGCATCGCCCAGCGCGCCTCACCTTCCGGCTTCGGCTGGGGATTTATCGTCCGCAGGGCATAGATGCGCTGAGCCATGGTCTGCTTGGCTTTGCGCCCGGTGCGATGGCACCACCCTTCAGCAAACTCCTCCACCAGAGGGAGCCGGCCGATCACCCCAGGAATATCCGGTTTCGCCGCCTTGAGGCGATCCAGCGAGAATGCCAGCATCGCAGGCGGAAGCGGGCCAGCGGAAGAGAGGATGAGATTACGGGGCGGTGTCATCAAACACATCAGCGCCGGGCTGCCGCCGTCACCAGCATACGCCATGAACGGCTGGGTGCCGTAGCGGGTGTCACCGGCCGCCAATGCCTGAAGGATCCCTAGCGGGAGGTTGTTGGCCGCCTCATCCTCTTTCAGTATCGGTACCATCTGAGCGGCGAATTCCCGCACATTGCGGCACACCCTCCACTCTTGAGATTGCGTCACATCGTCCCCTCCTCAACTCTCAACCTTCTCCTCGAGCCACTCCGTTACCGTCGCCAACACAGTATCTCGCTCGATGTCGTTGTGCAGTTCATGATACCCCTCGGGCCACAGTCGCAGTTCGGCATGGGAGGCGTTGGCAGCAAAAGCCTCGCTGCCCTCGGGCAGACAGATGGCGTCTTCTGTCCCGTGCATTATGAGGGTCTGCACAGGCAGGCGATCGGCTTTCTCCAAAGCCTCCGAAGCCCAGCGGGCGAAGGAGTCGGCGAGCAGAAGCGACATCTGCCCGTGCACCAAGGCATCATCTCGGTAGGCCTCCACTACCTCCGGATCCCGGCTCAATTTCGATACCGGCAGCCGGGTTTGGATCACGGAATGCGGCCGCAAACGGAGCATCACTTTGAGAATCAGCTCCTGCCAGCGGGATCGTTGGGTATTGAGTCCCGGAAGCACCAATCCGGGACTCGTAACAACAGCCGCCGCGGGCAGCTCAGCACCCACAAACGCGGTGAGATAGTACAGCACCAAAGCTCCACCCATACTGTGGCCGTAGAGGATCACGGGATCGGAATCGTAGTCCGCCGCCTGCTGGCTCAAAAAATACTGGATGTCATCGAGCATGGCATCCGGGTACGGGATGCAGCCACGCTGCCCTTCGCTGCGACCGTGGCCCCGGTGATCAAAGCCAGACACGTCCCAACCGGCTTCATTGAGTGCGGCAGCCACATGATGGTATCGCTCGCAGTGCTCGCCAAAACCGTGAACCAAACACACAAGGCCTCGCGTCTTCTCCGGGGCCTCCCAGCGATAGCCGTGCATCACCGTTTCATCGACTGCCTTCCAAGCAAATCCACCTCTCACAGCATCACCTCCACTTGCTGAACGAAACACTGGTTCAGCGGACGAAATTGGTGCTGACGCGAGGTTCTGGTTCGGGCCATGCGATCCCAGCCTCGCGGCCCGCTGCCATACACTGCAGGAGCCACACCATGTTGCGGCCTAACGTACGCATGATCTGCAGGCCTTCCTCATCCTGCGCGATCTCATCCGGCGTGTTCCCATGGACCATATTCCAGTACTGGCTGGGTACGACGGGCATGTTGGAAATCGTAAAGTACTTGTTCAGCTGTTCGAAGGCGGCCGTTGCCCCGCCACGCCGGCAGGTTACAATGCACGCCCCCGGTTTGTAGGCGTGGCTCTTACTGGCAAAGAAGAAGCGGTCCAAAAAGGAAGTGATCATCCCGGATGCCGCTGCGTAATGCACCGGGGAGCCAAACACATAGGCGTCAGCACTCTCAGCCTTCTCCAGGCCAACGTTAACGGTGTCGTCATCATAGACGCACCGGCCCGAACCTGTCCGCTTGCAGTGGCCACAGGCCGTGCAGCCGCGGATAGGTGCTGTACCCACGTGGAAAATCTCTGTTTCAATCCCAGCATCCTGGATAGGCTTAGCCACCTCGGCTAGAGCCGTATATGTGCAACCCTCCACTCGATAACTTCCATTGATAAGCAGTACCTTCACGGAAATCCTCCTCAGTTTATCTTCGTCTGAACCCAATGGTGCTGGAGATCCTCTTCCACTTCAGCGGTACAGATTCCTGTGTCCGTACGGAGGTGGATTCGCGGGTTATTTTTTACCGTCGGAGTCCACGAGCCCCAGTTCTGACAGCATCTCGCGCACTCGGCACTTTTCCGGGTCTGACCCCGGGCTCAGCGGAAGACGCGGTACTCCGGCAGGGTACCCGAGCATTTTCATCGCCTCTTTGATCAAAGCCACGGGGTTTGTGCGCTGGTTTTGGCCCATGATGCGGAACAAACGGTAATAGCGGCGCTGCAGAGCGGCGGCAGCATCCACATCCCCAGACAGGAAGCGCTCAATCATCTCCCGAAGCTGGCATCCGATCAGATGAGAAGCGCCGCTCACGATGCCGCCGATGCGGTCTCGGCCCCCCTGGGCAAAGGCTTCCAGCACCATGGTGTCGTCACCGCAGTATACGACAAAGTCCTCGGGCGTTGCATTGAGGTAAGCCGTTATCTGCTTGGGATTGAGCTCAGCCTCTTCTTTAATGCCCACGATATTGGGTACCTCGGCCAAAGCCGCCACCGTATCCGGCTCAAGATTGACGCCCGTGAAGATCGGGATGTTGTAGAGCATGACAGAGACGTCGGCCGCTGCTGCTGCTGCTCGGAAATGGGCCAGAAGCTCGGTTTGATTCGGTTTGGCATAGTAGGGTGCCACTACCATGACCAGCTTATAGCCCATCGCGTGGGCTTTCTGCGTGAGTGCCACGGTCTCTCTCGTGGAGGCACAGCCTGTCCCCGCGATAAGAGGTATGTCCTCCCCAACGGCATCGCGCACCACACCGAAGAGCTTCACCCTCTCCGCGTAGGTCAAGGTGTGAAACTCACCCGTAGTGCCAGACAGGATGATCGAATCGGCGTTGTTGTCCCGAACGAGTTTCTGCGCGATGGCGGCGGCCGCTTCATAGTCCACAGTCTGATCATCGGCAAACGGTGTCACCATCGGAACCAGGATGCGTCCATACAAATGCTTTTCAAACATAAATGGCCCTCCATTCCAGAGACGGAATTGCACACGGCTTTAGGGGCAGCAGAAGGTAGTCACGGGATCAGCCCGGCCTGGCGCAGCAAGGCTCGCATCTGCTCGGTTTCGGCGGTATCGGGCATGTCTATGGGCTGACGGGCCCGGCCCACCGACCGCCCCAGCAGCTGTAGGACCTGCTTGATACGGCCGGGAAACGGCCGCCGGAAGTAGGAACGGAACACAAAGTGCAGGCGCCGATGAATGGCAGCAGCGGTTTCGTGGTCACCCCTTTCAAAGGCTCGCCACTGCTCCACGCAAAGCCCGGGAACAGCCGTGTTGATGGCTGCAATCGAACCACAGGCTCCGCTCACATACGTAGGATACAGCATGTCGTCGCAGGCGCTGAAGACGGAAAGCGTGCGCCGAACGTCCGGTCGCGGGTCAGACCCGCGGCGTTTTTTGTCGAGGGATGTCATGGCGGCGAGCTCACTCGCCCCTACCTGTTTGACGCCGACGATCTGCGGTACATCAGCCAAGGCCAGCATGTCCTCGGGCGCTATTCGGTTATCCGGAACCACATTGTAGATTAGGAGAGGCCGATCGATCTCCTGTGCTATGGCTCGGTAGAAGTCCCGGTTTCCCTGCGGCGAGCCTCCATAGTAGAAGGGCGGCGTCACTAACAGCGCGTCGGCTCCGGCCTCACAGACAAGACCTGCCAGCCTGACAGCATCCCTCGTGGAGTTGCGGATGACACCGGCTACAATGGGAAGCCGGCGTCGGTTTTCGGCTTGGGCCAGGCGGATAAGCTCAACCAATTCGGCATCGTCGAGAACAGCCCCTTCCCCGGTGCTGCCGCCGATGCTCAGGCCGTCGATATCGAACTGAAGCAGGAACTCTAACTCCTGGACAAA
Source organism: Limnochordia bacterium (assembly GCA_007132635.1). Classification (GTDB taxonomy): domain Bacteria; phylum Bacillota; class Limnochordia; order Darwinibacteriales; family SLO01; genus SLOG01. The sequence goes on along the minus strand of SLOG01000334.1, from coordinate 13,359 downwards.
CGCCTCGTGGTCTATGCTCTCATCATCCTTAAAAGGCGTCACCATAGGGGGTATGACTCCCCGCAGGGTGCGTTCTGTCATGTCCACACCTCCTGACAGGATTCACAGGCTGCCGTGGCGCCACAGCCCTAGACTATTCCTTCCCATCGTATATCCGCCGCACCCTCTCCTGCGTCGCATGTCTGCGCTCCGGATCCCAGCCCAGGACATTGGGCCGCTCAATCGTGCTAGCCTCCTCATCAAGGTGGGCGGGGGTCGGCGTTTCAAAGAGCATCCACGCAGCTAGCTGGTCCCGCATCTCCCGAACCACTCCCTGCAGCTCCGGATCACTGTAACGGTTCTCCAGTTCGTACGGATCCGTGTCCAGATCAAACAGCAGGCAGTCTTTCTCATCACGACCGACAAGGAGCTTATAGCGCCTGCTTCTCACCATGTACTCAGCACCAAAACTATCTTCCGCCACAACATATTCCCGGCCCCACTGTTCGTCGGCCAAGTCAAAACCGCACATATAGCGGCCCGATGAACAACGGGCCTGCTGCAGAATCGTCGGCGCCACATCCACGTTGCTGACAAGTCTATCGTCCGTTCCGGCCCGGAACGACTCCGGATACTTAATGATCAGCGGAACGCGGGCCAACGGCTCGTACATGTAATTCCCCTTGAGGATCATGTGGTGGTAGCCCATATAGTCGCCATGATCACTCGTGAAAATAATCATGGTATTGTCGTAAATCCCTTTTTCTTTGAGGATCGATACAAGGCGTCCCACATGGTGGTCAATCTGCGAAATGGTCGCGTAGTAATGCGCCATCACTCGGCGCAGCGCTGCCTCGCTCAGCTGGCTGTTCGGGAAATACCCTTCGCTCTTGGCCTGGTCTCTGGCCAAACAGCTCTCTGTCCAACCGTCGAGCAGAGTCAGGGCATCGGGATCATACATCGCACTCCATGGTTCCGGCGGGTCAAAGGGATGATGCGGTTTGATAAACCCCACCATCAGACAGCTTCCCTGTTCAGTCCAAGACTGCAGGGTCTCAACTGCCTGATCGGCGATCCATGTGGTTGAGTGGTTTTCCTCAGAAAGCTTCGATTCTACAGCTCCAAAAGTCTGCCAGTATTCAGGCGGTGCCTCGTCGCGAAACTCTCGCTCCTGGTCCATTAAGTCTATCTCATCCACGAGGCCTTTTGCGAGCAGGTAGCGGTGAAAATCGTCATCAAACCGGCCAGGGCCGTTCTGTTCTGCCAAAACCATCTCGGAGAATCCAACATCCAAGTAAGTGGGAGTGAAGTGCATTTTCCCGACGGCCTTGGTGCGGTAGCCATCAGCGCGCAGAGCCTTCGGAAACGTGTCCAGGCTAGGAACCATCGTGCTGTGGTTAGTCCAGCCCAGGTGTTGATGGCTGTATGTCCCCGAGATCAGCGAATATCGGGACGGCGTACACACCGGGTAGGAGCAGTAGCTGTTCTGGTAAACGACGCTGCTTGCCGCCAGTTCGTCGATATGCGGCGTTTTTACATCCGGGTTCCCGAGAAATCCCAGGCAGTCATATCGGTGCTGGTCGACGTGGATCAGAAGAATGTTAGGCTTCATCGTGGCTATTCGACTCCTTTCAGGCTCAACTCCTGCGCTCGATGGCACGCCGCCTCGTGCTTGGCACCAGAGGCTGGCAGATTCCGAATTCCCGGAACTTTGTGAATACACTCGTCTACCTTATATGGGCATCTCGGAGCAAAATCACAGCCTTGGACACCGTTTCCGCCGGCCGAAACCTCGCCTCTTACAGTCTGTGTCTGCCACTTTTTCTTAGGATTCGGCGCGGGGACAGAAGCAATGAGGGCACTGGTGTAAGGGTGTTTCGGTGCCGTAAACAGCTGGTCAACCGCGGTCTGTTCTACCAGTTTCCCAAGATACATGACGGCGATCGTATCACAAACATAGCGGACAACGCTTAGATCATGGGAGATAAACAGATACGTGAGACCTAGGGTGTTTTGCAGTTCATTTAAGAGATTCAAGGTTTGAGCCTGAACCGACACGTCCAACGCCGAAACAGGTTCATCGGCCACCACCAAAGACGGACTGAGCGCCAAAGCGCGGGCAATGCAGATCCGCTGGCGCTGACCGCCGCTAAACGCGTGCGGATATCGACGCATGTCCCGAGAGCTAAGGCCCACGAGTTCAAGCAGCTCGGCTACCCGCTGGCGCTGCTCGTTAGCCTTCCATTTGTGAGCCATCAACGGTTCAGCAATTATGCTGAACACGGTCAGCCGAGGGTTTAGCGATGAGAATGGGTCCTGAAACACCATCTGCATGTCCTTTCGGACACCTTTAAGCTCCCGCGGCCTTAGATGCACAAGATTGACGGCCTCCTTCCCTTGCGGCTTAAACCACACATCACCGTCGGTGGGCTCAACTGCACGCAGAACAAGCCGGGCCACCGTCGTCTTACCGCACCCGCTCTCACCCACCAACCCAAAGGTCTCTCCTCGTTGGATCCCAAACGAGACTCCGTCGACAGCTTTTACGTAGGTGTTAGCTTTCCGAAAAAAACCTTGTTCGGCTGCATAGTGCTTCTTCAGGTCCTCTACTCGAAGAATGTCGTCTGCTGTTTTCGTGTTCAAGGATCACCGACTCCTTCATGAGGCATCATCTCCTGCGACCCCGAATCCCGGAAGCCAGTCATCGTGCCGCGTCCTCGTAGAGCACACAGCTCACTCGATGACTCTCTCCGAAACGTCGCGGCGCTGGCCGTTCGCTGCGGCACACCTCCCCCTGCATATCTTTGCAGCGGGTATGAAACGAACAGCCCGAGGGGATACTGTAAGCGTTCGGCACAACTCCACCGATCGTTGACAAAGGTTTCCGCTCGCCAGAAACCGTGGGTATCGAGCGCATCAAGTCTCGCGTATATGGATGGAGCGGCGTCTCAAAGATGTCGTCGACACCACCTTCCTCCACGATACACCCTAGGTACATGACATACACATAATCTACCATCTGAGCGATAACACCCAGATCATGCGTGATAAGATAGAGAGCTAGGCCGATCTGGCTCTGCATCTGCTTGATCAGCTGCAGAACCTGGGCTTGGACGGTGACATCAAGAGCCGTTGTCGGTTCATCAGCGATAAGGATTCGCGGATTGCAGACGAGAGCCATGGCGATCATGGCTCGCTGCCGCATCCCGCCACTAAACTGAAACGGGTACTCATCGATACGCACATGAGGCTCGGGTATTCCCACCGAGCGCAGCGACTCGACAGACCGTTCCTTGGCTTCCTTCTCATCACAGTCGGTATGAAGCAGAATCGCTTCACACAACTGGTTCCCAATTGTATGAACCGGGCTGAACGCTGTCATCGGCTCCTGGAAGATCATCGCGATCTCTCCCCCGCGAATTCTCCTCATCTCGTTGCTGTTCGTACTCAGCTGCGTCAGATCCCTGGTGCTTCCGTCTCGCAGCTGGAGCTCAATCTTCCCGCCGGATATCCTTGCCGCCTTCGGCAGGATCCTGAGGACCGACAGAGCCGTCACTGATTTGCCGCATCCGCTTTCGCCCACAACACCCACGGATTGCCCCTTGCCTACCTGCAGCGTCAAACCATTGACTGGGCGAGCGACTCCATCATGGGTCCAGAACTCCACGTACAGGTCGTTAACCCGCAGTATCCACGGTAAACCCTTCGCGGTAACCATTAACAGTATTTCACCTCCCGTATACCGAAAGAAGCGCTCCTAGAAATGCACCCACTAATTGGCGTACGGATCTGCGGCGTCCCGAAAGCCATCCCCCAAGAAGTTAAACGCCATAACATAGATAATGACAAACACGCCGGGGATCATCAACCAGGGCGCCATGGCCACAGTATGAACATTCTGCGCCGTCTGCAGCAGCACTCCCCAACTGACCACGGGGGGCCGCAGGCCCACTCCAAGGAAACTCAATGCTGTTTCCGCCAAGATCATCTGCGGAATGGCCAGTGTAATTGCAGCAATGATATGACTGATGAAGGACGGTATAAGATGCCTGGCGATGATAACAAACTCGCTGGTGCCGGAAATCCTGGCTGCCATGACGAAATCCTCGTTCTTTAACGAGAGGACCTTACCTCGAGTCACCCGAGCCAGCTCAGTCCAACCGACCAGCGAGAGGATGAGTGTAATACTGAAATAGATGCGGATAGGCGACCAATCCCCGGGGAGCGCTGCGCTAAACGCCATCCACAAGGGTATACGCGGAAAACTGCGCAGTATTTCAATCATCCGCTGAATGGCCTCATCGACTTTTCCACCGAAATATCCAGACACCCCGCCGAACATCAGTCCGAACACGAAACTGAAAAAAACACCGACGAGTCCGATCGACATGGAGATGGTACCTCCATGGATAACGCGAGTAAACAGGTCTCGACCCAGTCCGTCGGTTCCGAACAAAAAGACATGGCCGCCTTCACTCGTGCCGAAGAGCCGTATGTCTGTTCGGAACAAACCCCACAGCTTATAGGGCTGCCCGCGAACGAGAAAGTACAGGGGGTAGCTTACATCGGTGTCGACTGCATAGCGCCGCTCGAATGTATCCATATCGAGCTCGCTGGTCAATCGGTAAACATGAGGACGAATGGAAAACCCTGCATCACCGGAGAAATGTACCCGCTGCGGCGGTGCATAGACAAAACCGCGGTGTCGATACTGCGGATCATACGGCGCGACAAAAGGCGCGAAAATGGCCGAAAGATACATAACCCCGATGATAATCCCGCAAATCATGGCGGCCCTGTGCTGACGAAAACTCCGCCAGATAAGCTGCCACTGTGATGCGAACTCGAACTCCTTCTCCTGATCAGTCTTTTTGATTGAGGTCATGTGCATCCCTCCCATGACTAGTCTGCTTTCCGTGTCGGCTTACTCGTAGCGGATACGCGGATCCACTAAGGCCAGCAGAATATCTGAAAGTAAGGTGCCGATGACCATCAAAACGGCTAAGAGTAGAATGAAACCACCGGCTAGGTACATATCCTGCGCTAAAAGTGCACTGAGAAGCAGCGGACCGGTCGTCGGCAGACTTAAAACGACCGCAGTGATCATCTCACCCGACACCAACTCTGGCAGCTGCCACCCAGCCACACTAACAAAGGGAATCAGCGCCATTCGAACGGGATACTTCAGAGTCAACCGAACAGCATGAACGCCTTTGGCTCTGGCGGTCACCACGTACTGCTTCTGCAACTCGTCCAGAAGATTATTTCGGAGTACTCGAATAAGGGTGGCAGTCCCTGAAGTACCAACGATTATCACTGGCAGCCAGAGGTTTTTCAGCATATCGAAAAAGCGGGCCGCGCTCCAGGGTGCGCGGACATACTCTGGGGAGAACAGACCGCCCACACTGAGTCCAAAGTGCTGCATGGCAACGTACATGAGCACCAAGGCAATCATGAAGTTGGGCGTAGAAAGACCGAGGAATCCGACAAAGGTCGCCGCGTAATCCCCCATCGAATGCTGTTTGACAGCAGAATAGATGCCAATGGGAAAAGCGACAACCCAGGAAAAGATCAGCGAACAGAACGAGATAAACACGGTCAGCAGCAACCGCTCTTGGATGAGCTCACGCACAGGCTGGCCGTACTCGAAGGACATACCGAAGTCGCCCCGCACCACCCTGGATATCCATCGGAAATACTGTATATGCATAGGCTGCCCCATGGCATAGCGCCGCTCGAGAGCGAGCAGCTCCGCTTGGTCGACAAGAGTACCGCTTTGAGCCAACTGCATCACATACGTCGAAAGCCAATCCCCCGGCGGCAATTGAATGACGATAAAGGAGATAATGGAAATCACGAGCAGTGTCGGGATAAGGGTCAGAAGTCGGCGAAAGACGAATCTGGCCACAGTCATTCCCCCTTGACAGAGATACAGACGTTGCAGAAAAGGGAACCCCGCGGAAACCCGCAGGATTCCCTGGCCTGCTAGCTACCAACTCAATCTGTGAAATACCACTGCTCAGGGAGATAGGGACCGAAAAACGCAGTGTCCGAACCAAATATGCCTTCATCAGCCATATTCGCGAGTCGCAGCGTTTTGACAACCGGTTTCGGAGACAGCCCTACCGTACCGATTTTGAACAGGTTCTCAACGTTGACTGTGAGAATCTCACGACCTAGCCGCTCGTACTCCTCGGTGCCCCGCCCCGTCTGCTGCCACTGGTCGACGACTTCGAAGAGATGCTGGATCACTTCAGGCGGTTCTTCGCCGTGAGTGCCCTGCGACTCATACCAATCCCACCATGGTTTACCCCCGGCAACAACCAGAGGATTGTGCCACGGTGGTCGGTACCTATGAGGCAGACGATGCATGCTGGCATCCGAAGACCAATCCAGATGCCAAGTCCGGAAATCACCTTCATTGGCTAAGCCTCGCTGCTGATAGAGACTGCGCTCAAGCGATTGAGGCGTGGCAAGCACGCCCACGTTACCCCAATATTCAGCGACCAGTTCAGTCAACCGGTCCTTAGGTCCCTCCAGCAGTACGTAGTCGATACTGACAGATAGCGGCCTGCCATCTGGCCGGAGACGATAGGTGCCGTCCGAGTTCCAGGCCAGTCCCATGTCGTCCAAGAGTTCGTTGGCTCGGTCAAGGTCGAACTGTGCATAGTGCTCACCCATCCAGTCCTCATAGAAACTCGTAATCGGGAGAGCCGTAGCTTGTCTGGGAATGGCTTGGCCAAAGTACAGAATCTCGTTGATTTCGTCACGATCAATGGCCAACGACAGTGCTTGACGGAAACGAAGATCATTGAAGATCTCGCGCAGCACTTCGTCTTTGTGCGTGTAGTTAGGCACCAAGTACAGGTCAGAACCAAAGATGCTGCCCCACAACATGGTTCGGTATCCGCCGCTCTCTTCATTGCGGCGCAGTACCGGGTACCCCTGCAGCTGCAGGCTAAAGGCGGCAATGTCTGCTTCCCCGGACATGACTTTCAGCATGTATACTTCGTCATTTTCCACAGTAGTTCTGATCACTTCATCAATGTAGGGCAGTTGGTTACCCTCGGAGTCAATTTTCCAGAAAAACGGGTTGCGCTCATAGACGTAGTAGGTCTGCGCTACCTCTGTCAACACCCATGCACTTAGGGCAGGGTAATCCTCAATCCGCCGGACCTGATTGGTCTCGATTTGATAATAGTAGTTGAAAAGCTGCCACCACTCATCGAAGCCTCGTTCGCCCGCTAGGTCGTCGGCCCCAGGATTGTAGTCGATATGATACTCCTCCAGGAAATGCCTCGGAGCCGCGGGAAGCCCCATAGCGCTGACTATCGTCGGATGGGGTACGGCAAACTCGAACGACACGGTGTAGTCATCGATTTTCTCAACATGCACCGTCTCACCGCCGGGTGCCCAGTTAACAGGAACAACCGGGGTCAGTTCGGCATTTAGGATAATGTCCTCATACCAGAACATGACATCATCTGTTGTGAAAGGCGCCCCATCACTCCAGCGCACACCCGCGCGCAGTTCAACAGTCAGCACCGTGAGATCATCCGACATGTCCCATGCCTTAGCCAGATTCGGCGTTAACCCCTCGAGATCGTGTGTCATTGTGACGAGCTGCTGCCCGTACTCAACGATATTGACTGCGTCTGCCGCGTTGCTCGTGGCTGTCACAGCTATGGTTTCCAGGCTGCCTCCATAACGGCCCACCGCATCGGCAGGACGCAGAACCAGCGGTTCGCTCGAAATCCGCTCCTCAACCGGCGGCAGCTCGCCCTGAGCCACCCGTTCAGCCAAACTAGGAGCTTCATTGAATGTCACAATACTCTCGCCCGTCGCCTCTTCAAAGGCAGCCAAGGTGGCGAAAACCTCAGGCTCTGCTGCCGAAGCAGAAGCTCCAAAAAGAAGCAAAAGAACACTTACCAGACTTAGGATTTTCCTCGCGTTCATCTGAGATCCCCCCTGCTAGAAGGCAGTTGATTTTCTCGATTTTGACGAGGGCCAGTTCACGCCGTTTACCTAAAATGCGGGTTAACGGCGTGGCGTGATGCCCTCGTCCGTAGTTAAACGGAGAAAATCAACGCCTTCCTAGTTGATGGTTCTAATACCGTCGAATTCTCATTGTCTTAGCCTATCCGTGGGCACATCCACCCGCAGCCTCTCTACCTAACCCCCCCTCTCCTTTACAATTATAACCTATTTTACTAACATTCGTTTCGACAAATGTTTAATCCTTTTCACCTTTTGTCCTTTTTTAGTTTTTTCTGGTCGATTATGCGACAACAAGAAAAAGCAGCAGCCACCCCAACAAACCCGGGCGACTGCTGCCTCTTTTATATCATGGGTCACCTTGGCAACTGGTCTCTACTGCTCAAAGAACCACTGCTCAAAGGCGATGTTGAGGATGATCCCCAACTCACCCCAACGCCCCGGACCTGGCACATTGCGCAGGCGGGTATTCAACGTGGTCGGGTAGTGCGATAGTTCCACAACGTTCATCATGAACAGATTCTCGCCGTGAACAGCATAGATCTCGTCAAGGATCGCGTTACTCTCCTCAGAACCTACCAAGGCCTGAACGAAGTCGGAGTGCAGATCGTAGAGACGCATGACTTCCGGCGGTGGTTCCTCACCTTCAGCGCCTCCGGTGTTATACCAGGTTGTCCATAGAGGAGCCCAGGTCATCATAGGAAGATAATCCTGCCAAGTCCCGCCTCGGCGCCACATGTTTTCTGCCACCCAGTGAGTTGTTGCCTGCAGCTCATTGGCGTTTTGGCGAACGTTACGCAACGCCGGGTCAATCTGGCGCATGCTCGCGTCCACACCGATAACCTGCCAGTACTCCACAATGAGCTCAGTCAGCGGAACCATATCAGAGTCTGGTGCGTGGACCTCAAAGCGAATGGAGAACGGCCTTCCGTCCGGCATTAGCCGCACGCCTTCAGCATTTCGCTGGTCAAGGCCTGCTTCATCTAAGAGACGCTCAGCTTCCCAAATGTCAAACCTCGCATCACTGTACTGCGGCAGCGAAGCATGGCCGAAATAGAAAGTCTCAATGACTTCTTCTCGGTCGATGGCCATATTCAGAGCCCGTCGCACACGCAAATCATTGACGAGTTCGCGCCACACTGGATCAGGATAGTTGAGGTTCAGCGAAATGGTATAGGGCGTGCGGTGCATTTTCGCATACTTGACGTGGTAATCGCCGCGTTCCGCATTTTCCAGGAGCAGGGGCATATCCCGGAGCGAAGCTCTCTCACCGAGATAATCCAGCTCGCCGGTAAGCGCACGCATGGTCACCATATCGAAGTCGGCCACTTCTTCGGAACGGATCCTGTCGATATAGGGAAGCTGATTGCCTGCCTGATCAACTTTGAAGAAGTAAGGATTACGTTCGTAAACGATGGAACCGCCTTCGTGGGAGACCATAATCCATGGGTACAGCATCGGAAACCCAATGTCATTGGGCGACCTGGTCATATCCCAGTGGGTGATGTTCATCGTGTTAAACAGCTGCCACCACTGATCATCATCGAGCTCCTGCTGGTCCAAATGGGGTCTAAGTTCCTCCACCGAAGTATAGTCAATGTGGAACTGCTTCAAGAAATGGCTAGGTGCGAGAATATCCGTGTAGGCGACCCAGTTTTCTTTGGCGATCTGCGCCGGGAACGAACCATAGGGTTCATCAAAGCTTAGCGCAAACGTATAGTCATCAATGATGGACAGTTCCATAATGGTACCAGTGGAACGAGCCCCTGCCCGATATTTCCGCGGGAAGACCGGAGTAATCTCCGGATTCAGCAGAATGTCTTCCACAGCAAAGCGAACGTCCTCTGTAGTAACGTACTCACCGTCGGACCATCGTAAGCCTTCGCGCATGTGGAATGTATACGTCTTATAGTCCTCGGAGACCTCCCAGTCGCGTACAACATTGCCAACGATCCCTTGGTCGAAATAAAACGCACCTTTGGCCCACAGAATAGGCTGCCGGTTACCCAGGAATACCAAGGGATTAAAGCCCGGAGGATTTGCTAAGCGAAGCGTCCCACCGTACTGTCCGATTTGAAAGTCCAGGTGTTCCTCTAGAATCATTAGGCCAGGACCGACAACCAAAGGCTCGTCAGGAAGTCGCTCCTCAATGGGAGGAAGGGCTCCTTGAGCAACCAAATCCTCAAACATCGGCACTTCATTGTAACTCATACCAAACGCGCCCGACGCACCCACCGTCAGAAAAAGGGCTAGAACCAAAAGCATGGTCTTCTTCACAAAAACACCTCCGTAGATTTTGTCTGCGACTAGCGTGTCCTCTAGCAAGGGTCTTCCCAAGGCTTCCCAAATACCACCCCCCCTCCCAGCACTACAGCACCCTGCACGAGCTGGACAGACTACCTGACATTAAATCCATGTTAATCTTTCTATACCGATCATGGATTCCCTTCTCATTTAGAATAAATTTCTCCGTATTTAAATATGTCTATTATTTCGCCTGTCGAATAGTCCGCTTTACGACAGGTTCTTCTCTGTCAACAGAAAAACAGCAGCGGCCCCACTGCCCAGGACCTGTATGAAGTCCGAATGCAGGTCATAGAGACGCAGAAAAACGCCTCCTTGTTAAAGGTGTTTTTCTTTTTTCGTAGAATTGTTAGATCGTTGTAAATCAACAGAAGGGAGGGCCTAGTTTCACACATCGCTTCTGTCCCACTGTTCATGGCACTGCGAGAGTTTAGAAAGACGCCGCTGTTTTATCGCCTCTACGGATTCTACGGTGGTTACTACCTTTTTAGGAGTGTGAGAGTATGCATCGAAAGACAACCTTGGCAACTGCGATTTGCGTTCTGTTCCTGCTTATGGGCACAGTAGGTGCCGCCGCGCAATACAATGAGTCGCCGATTCTAGCTGAAAGGGTCGCTGCAGGAGAGATCCCGCCCCTAGAAGAGCGCCTACCCGTGCGGCCCTTCGTAGTGGGCCCGGGCGTTCTCGTCGCTGCCGAGGACTTGGATTGGCAGGTAGGGCAGTACGGCGGCACTCTGCGCACCGCGCATAATTCGCCGAATTTCAGCCCCGACCTAGCCCAAGGCAATTTCGAGGGACCCCTTGACACGGCCGGCTTCGATATGACGACGCTGGTTCCCAACATGGTCGAACAGTTTTCTGTAAACGAGGACAACACAGTCTTCACATTCCGCATTCGGGAAGGGTTAAAGTGGTCCGATGGCGTTCCGGTTACTACCGAAGACGTCCGTTTCACGTACGAGGATGTGTACCTTAACGAAGAGATCTACCCGCTGTTTCCGACCGACTACCGCAGTGGCGGTGCCGGCGACGGAACCCCTATGGTCATTGAAATCATGGATGACTATGAGTTCGTCGTCACGTTTGATCGGCCGTATGGTGCGTTCCTGACGAAGCTGTCCATGCGCTGGTGGCTAGGTGCCTCAGGTTTCTTCCGCCCCAGCCACTACATGAAACAGTTCCATATTGACTATGCGACGCCGGAAGAGCTGGCCCCCTACTTGGCAGAACAGGAGCTCGAGATCGACGAGTGGTATAATCTCTTCTCGGCCAAAGACATCGGGCCTTGGGACAGCACCCGCGCCGAAGCTATCGGTGCACCATCACTGTATCCCTGGATTCGTGTCCCGGCAGCATCGGACATTATCCGCATGGAACGCAACCCGTTCTACTTCAAGGTAGACGTAGAAGGCAACCAGCTTCCGTACATTGACTTCCTCGAGTCACGGGAAGTATCCGACATCGAAGCGATCACAATGCTGGTGATTACCGGCGAGGTCGACTTCCTGAGAGAAGCAGCGGGACTGCCGCGCATGCCGCTCTATCGCGAGCACTCCGAAACAGCCGGGATCGTCGCCACGCCTATGCGCCGTGTCCTATCCCCCACCAACATGATGATAAACTACACGTTTGAGAATGCGGCGTGGCAGGAAGTCACAGCTGATGTCCGCTTCCGCCAAGCTCTCAGTCTAGCCGTGGATCGCGAAGAGGTTCTCGACACGGTTTACTACGGGCTGGCCTCGCTGCCAACCCTGGTGGCCGATGAGTTCAACCGCTATGATCCCGAAGCAGCGAAAGCGCTATTGGACGAGATGGGATTGGACCAGAGGGACGAGGAAGGTTATCGCATCGGTCCCGACGGAGAAACCTTTGATATCCTCTTTGAGATCATGTCCGCCATTCCAGAGACTATCCCTGCGACGGAGCTTTTCGTCGAGTACCTGCAGGACATTGGCCTCCGCGCCTCGATGCGGGAAATCAGCAATGCCTTATACGGACAAAAAGGCGGCGCTAACGAACTCCAGATCACCACGGGTTGGCTGCATCCTGGCAGCTGGCCGAACGTTCTCGACGACTATGCACCGGGTTCGTGGCATTACGGCCGGGAGTGGGCCACCTGGCACGGCACCCAGGGACAATCCGGGGTGGAACCCCCCGATTGGGTCAAGCGAGCCTGGGAGATCCGCGAAGCCAACAATGCCACATTCCCTGGTTCGCCCGAGAATTTGGCTGTGGGCGACGAGTTAACCCAATGGGTGAAGGATTACCTCCCCTTCATCATCGTAGTGGAAGAGATGCGGCATCCGCTGATCACGTCGGTTAACCTGCGCAACGTAGCCCAGACCGGTTTCTCCATTCCAGCGTATATGCCCATGGAGCAGATGTTCTTTGTTGAGTAAGGCTAACGTTTGACCCGTCCAGCAGGCCTCGAGGTCGTTCCCCGGGGCCTGCTGCGCGCCTGCGTATTGCCCGGCTGCGTCTAAGAGCGTATAATAGAGACACTAGGAACACCATTCACAGACTTTCGCCTATCAAGGAGGAGACATGACGATGAGACGCTGTACTTTTCTGTTGGTTCTAATCGCCCTATTGTCGTTCACTGGCGCTGTGGGGGCCTATGGAGCTTGGGAACCTGATGAACAACAGGCTGCCGAAACCATCGACTTCACCGGCCTCGAAGATGCAATCTCCCAGTTAGAAGCAGCCATTGAATTGGCGGAGGCCAACCGTTCCGCCCACCCCGATTTTCTTGCCGACCTGCATACCATTCTGGCGCTGCTCAAACAAGAAAGCCAAGCGGTGAAGGCCCAATGCCAATACGGACATGCTCCTGAGACCGTTTCAACGGGGCCTGGAGAACCCCAGTACTGGAGTTTCAGTGGTGAGCTGGACAACGATCGCCAGTCCGACGAATACAGCATCGAACTCGAGGACAACGGCGACTTGTTTATCACCGTCACCACCGGTGAGGAACTCAACCTCTACGGCGGGGTGTTTCTCATGGATCGAGACGGCGAGACACGCCTTTACGGTACCAACCAAGGTCCTGGCACTACCGTGGAACACCATGTAACCAATCTG
>SLOG01000395.1 GCA_007132635.1 Limnochordia bacterium | reverse complement strand
TTCCTCCAACGAAAGACCGGCCTTCGCTGCTTGTTTCAAAAAGTGATACACGCAGCCTGGCCGCATAAGCTCATACCACGCTGTCGGATCAGTCTGTTCCACCATAATGATATCCGATCCCGGTCCCATCCAAGGATTCTGCATGACTTCCGCTGAGGGGAAATCTTCTCCTGCGTCATCGCGGTCGCGGCCAAACCAGAAGGTAACTCCGCTGCCGCGCTCTAGCAGGAGGTCAAAAATCACGTCGCTGGGGGATTGCTTCAACCCCTGGGCGACATCCGCCACCGTGCGGCCTTCAAGTGCGTCCTCGTCAGTGTTGGCGATAAAGACCTGATGCGGATCCTGGCTGAAAAACGGTTCAATCTCCTTGACTCGCTCACGGCCTGCAGAGGTCTTAATCGCTTCGTAAACCCCTGCGACTCCGACGTCAAACAGCTCAGGGCTCATGGTCATGATAAACTGAACCAGTCGATCACCTCGCACCAAATGGCCCGTGCTCTGAGGGATCGTGTCTGCTGCGACGGTCAAGCCTTCGTTCTGCGCCTCGCGAACCAGCTGGTAGGATTCCACGGAATTCATGTGCAGATGCGACACCTGGACGCGGGCCCCGGACGCTCGGCCGATGGCAATGGCTTCCCGCACAGCGTCCACAATACCGATATGGTAGCGAATGTGCGACGCATACACGCCCCGGTACTGCGCCGTTACTTGGGCCAACTGGATAATCTCATCGGCGTCCGCGTAGCGGCTGGGAATGTAGGCAAGGCCCGTGGAAAGGCCGAACGCTCCCTGCTCCATGCCCTCCCGCACCAGTGCCTCCAGCTCGGCGGCCTCAGCCTTCGAAGGCCGACGATCCAGGGCTCCGCCCATGACCGACCAGCGCAGCGTGCCGTGGCCTAGCAGAGTAGCATGGTTGACGGCCGTGCCGCCATGGTGCCGGACAACCTCCCGGTATTCTGCGAAATTGGTCCATTTCGAACGGTTGACTTTGTCCCGGAATTCCGGACTGATGAGTCCGTTCCGATACTGGTATTCCAGCACTTTCTCGGATTGGTACGGGGTCACCGAATGGCCGCAGTTTCCGTTGACAACTGTCGTGAAGCCCTGGGCCGCATACTCGTGGGATTCCGGCTGCAGAAACAGCAGTAGTTCAAGATGGGCATGCGGATCAACAAAGCCTGGTGCCGCGACACGGCCTTGGGCGTCGATGACGTTGCCAGCCTCTGGCGGAGTATCCCCCTCGCGTCCCAAGTAGGCAACCCGGTCTCCCTTAAGCCCGATATGGCCTCGGTAGGAAGGACGGCCGGTTCCGTCCACTATCGTTGCGTTTTTGATAAGCACATCTAATGTTGGCACGCAGTCTACCTCCTTCGCAGACGTGGATTAAGAATCTCATTCATGGCAGTTCCGAAGAAATTCGCCGACATCACTAACAGTAAGATCGCAATACTAGGGAAAAACGTGTGCCACCACGCCGACACAAACGCACCGCTGGTGTGGGCATTCTCCAAGATGCGGCCCCAACTCCAGCGAGTGGGATCACCGAGACCCAAGAAACTCAGTCCGGCTTCGGACAGCACTGCCGTCGCCATGGTCAGCACCATATTGACCATCACGACAGGAAGCACATTAGGCAGCATGTAACGGACAAGAATGTACCAGTTTTTTGCTCCCAAGGCACGCGCCGCCTCCGTGTAGAGCTGCTCAACAACCGACAACGCTTGGCTGCGGACAACGCGCGCGATCATCGGCCAGCTGAAAACACCAATCACCAGAGCGATGTTTCTGATGTCCGATCCCAGCACGGCGCCCATCATGATCATAAGGGGTAGTATCGGTAGGCTCAAGAAGATGTCGATAAGACCAGTAAGCAGACCGTCGGTACGGCCCCGGTAAAAACCTGCCAGCAGCCCAATGGGTACTCCGATGGCGATGGACAAAAGCGTAGCGCCAAAGCCCACGGCCATGGTTACGCGCGTCCCCCACACCACTTGCGCAAAGATATCCAGCCCCATTTCGTCAGTACCAAAGGGGTGCTCCAGCGACGGAGGCTGCTGGATCATCATGAAATCGCCGTAGCCTTTAGGAAATTCGGCGATAAACGGAGCAAATAGAGCCACGGAGACCATAAACAGCAGAATGACTGCTCCAATGACTCCTAGAGGATTAGCGCAAAAGCGCCGCAAACCTTGGCGATACCGGACCCAAGTGGGATTGGGGCCGCGGGGGTTAATAACCGACATAGTACATTTCCTCCCCGTCTTGTTAATCGAAGCGGACCCGTGGATCCAAAATACTGTACGCAGCGTCAGTCAGAATGTTGGCGGCGATGACAGTGATCGCCAGCACGATAAACGTTCCCTGCAGAACCGGATAGTCGTGCTGCTGCACCGACTCATAGATAAGCCTGCCCAAACCGGGATAGGCAAACACGGTTTCTGTGAGAATAGCGCCGCCTACCATATAACCCAACTGCAGGCCCATCATAGTCAGTGTCGGCAAAAACGCATTGCGCAGTGCGTGTTTGTACACCACTTGGCCTTGACGAACACCCTTTGCTCTTGCTGTCCGCACAAAGTCCTCCGCCAGAATTTCTACCATACTTGAACGCAGGAACAGCACGTAGCGGGCCAAGTTGATGAGGGTAAGACTGGCCACGGGCAAAGCCAAGTGCATCGCAATACTCTGCCAGCGAGCCCAGCCGGTTACGTTCAGTGCCACCGCACCCCCAATCGGAAAAACGGGGATTATGTACCCTAAGAAATATAGCAGTGAAATCGCCAACCAAGGAATGAAGACCGCGTTGCCGATGATGCTCAAGCCCGTGATCAATCGATCGAGGAAGGAGTTGCGTTTCACTGCCGCCAAAACGCCCAGTGGAACTCCCAGAAGAAATGTGACAACGAAGGTTGTTCCCATCAACAACAGTGTCCAGCCGATGCGGCCGCGGATCACCTGTAACACAGGCCGGGCTGAACGAAAGGACACCCCGAGGTTCCCCTGCACTAGGTTACCGATATAGACGAAATACTGCTGATACAGCGGCCGATCCAAACCAAAATCGGCCAGAATTCGGCTGCGGACTTCTGCTGTCATCCGTGGATCCACCAAGATATCTGCCGGATTTCCCGGCATAAGACGTAAAATGAGGAACGTAATCGTGATGGACACCAAGACTGTCAACAAGCCTCGCAGAAGCCGACGTACTAGATAACGTGACACACCCATTCCCCCCCTTTCTCATGAACTCTCGCACTCAGCAAGAGCCCGCCGCGGGGGCGGGCTCTGCGTGGCGCACTGTCTAAGCTGCTCAGCGTTACTCGGTCTTGTAGACTCGTGCTAAGGACTGGGGATCGACCATGCCCCGCAGATCACTGGGATACACACCGTAGTTGGCAAACGTATCACGATAGCCAAATGTGTAAGTTTCTGTGAAGAGGGGAATGTCGGGCATGAGCTCAATCAGTTTCTCTTGAATCGCGTGGACGTACTCTACAGCCTCATCGTGGTCCAGAGCACCCCGGGCTTTGTCAATGAGGACATCGAGTTCGGGATTGTTGACCCCGCCTCGGTTTATGCCGTCAGGACCGAACGTACTGCTGTGGTACAGCAGATACAGGTAGTCGGCCGGTTCGTCCATGATTCCCCAACCGCCGGCCATGATGTCATAATCCTGGCTGCGGAAAGTGGCCAAGTACGTGTTGCGCTCTACGGCGACATGATCCACGGCGATGCCGACTCGCTGCAAGTCTTCATCGACAATCCGCATAACTCGAGGCAGTATAGCATGTCCACCGTCATACAGAAGGCGGAACCGCAGCGGCTCTCCATCGGAAGCATTTAGAATGCCGTCGCCTGTCGTGTCTGCGTATCCTGCATCGGCGAGCATCTGCCGGGCTGCTTCGGGGTCATATGCGTAACTGGTGACATCGGAATTATGCCAGTCGCCCAACACCGGTGATACTGCCACGGCTACATCGATAGCCTGGCCGCGCATCACCATGTTGCGCATCATCTCTTTGTTTAAGGCCGTGGCAATCGCTTGGCGAACGGTTACGTCCTGCAGCGGTTTGGCATCGTCATTCTGCATGTTGAAGCCCATGTAGTAGTAGCCCAAACTCGCTGTCGTAGCAGTGTTCACGTTCGCAGCTTGACGTACCTGGTCCAAAGAAGCCGGCGGGATGGGGTTAGCCGCCAAGTCAATGTCGCCGCGGAGAAGGGCCAGCACCATGGTGTTGATATCTGGGTACACGCGGTAGACCACTTCATCCAAGTACGGACGGCCTGCCGGTGAATCAAACCACTGATCAACGGATTCTAGACGATAGTACTGTCCATCTTCGTAACTGACGAGTTTAAAGGGGCCTGCCCCTACGGGATCGGCGTTGGTAAATACCTTCGGATCCGCCACGGACTCCCATTCCGACTTGGGTACGAGGCGCAGCCAGAAGCCCAGACTAGTCAGAAACGGTCCGTACGTGTCTTCGAGTTCGAACACAACGCGGGTCGGCGTCGGTGTGGAGATGCTTACGACATCGGCCAACAGCGACGCATTGAAACCTATTTGATGGTCTTTCGTCACCTCGGCGGTAAACTTGACGTCTTCCGACGTTAAGAGCTCGCCGTTCTGCCAATACACGTCATCACGGATCTCATACCAAGCTGTGAGTCCGTCTTCGGAATAGCCCCAATCTGTGGCTATGTAACCGATTTTCTCACCGTCTTCATTCATTGCAAGCAAGCTGGGATACAGCAGGTTTTGGATCCAGCTGCCCGTGACGCTGTTGGACTGCAGGACATTGAGAGTGTCCGGGTCGCTAAGAGTTCCGATGGTCAACGTACCGCCAAAGCGCGGCTCTGCAGAACCCAAAACGGTGAAACTCAGCACTAGCAGTAGGACAGCAAGACCTAAACGCATAGAACGGAAACTGTGCATGCATTTTGCCCCTTTCGATTTTGGTT
>SLOG01000180.1 GCA_007132635.1 Limnochordia bacterium | reverse complement strand
TCAGTGCCAGCATCAGCTTTGTCTGTGCCTTTATTGTTGAAGCCTTGATCATGCGCTGGCGGGCGCGCCCGCTGCTCCTGCAAGGGGTCTTTCACGGCGCGCGGACAAGGCACAACATCGACCAGCGGGGCATCGGCCGTTTTTTCTGGCCCTTAATGCTGACCACGTTTGTCGCCACTGCCTTTGGGCCGCTGGTGAATGCTGGATTGGCCCGGACGGTGCGGCCAGAAGTGGCTCTCGCCGGTTTTGCCGTCGGGCATGCCTTGGGAATGCTGCTGATGGCCCCGCTGGGCATGCTGCATCAGTGTACGTTGGCGTTCACCAAATTGGGTGATCGGGAGAGCTACCGTACCACGGGGCGGTTTGTCGGGGGGCTTGTCATCCTAGCCATCATCGTGTTAGGGACAATCAGCTTCAGTCCTGTTGGGGACTGGCTGCTGCACAACGTAATGGGTTTGTCGGGAGCTGTTGCCGAGGCGGCTCTGGCTGTCATGCAGGTGATGACCCTGCTGCCTGTCTTTCTTGGCTGGCGCGAGTATCTGTGGGGAATCCTTATGCAGCAGCGGGTCACCACCCTGATCGGCAGTGCTAAGGCCCTGAACCTGGTGGTGGTCATCGCTGTACTGGTTGTCCTGCTGACGACGGGTTGGAGCCATCCGGCGGCGGCGGGTGCCTGGGCTCTTGTCTTGGGCGAGTTTTCCGAATGTCTCTACATACAGCAGCGTTACAGAAAAACCAGCATATACCAACAGCTTCAATAGGCAGGAATTTGCTGCAGCATGCGGAACCACACAGGAAAGAGGTGATATCGGTGGCAGAACGTAGAGTAGCAGTTGTCACGGGTGCTGGGAAAGGTATTGGACGGTCCACGGCACTGTTATTGGCAGCCCAAGGTGTCAGGCCGATCATCGTCGACATTGATGCAGAGGCCGCCGAAATGGTGGAAGCAGAAGTACGCGAACTGGGTATCGAATCCGATGTCTATGGAGTGGACGTGAGTCAAGTCGAGTCGCTGCGGCAGCTGATCGATGCGGTCCTGCACAGCTTTGGACGCGTGGACATTCTGGTCAATAATGCGGGAATACTTAGCAAGGCAGGCATAGCTGATGTGAGTGAAACGGAATGGGACCGCGTCATGAACGTCAATGTTAAGGGCGCGGCCTTTTTGTCTCAGATGGTCTTACCTTCTATGACGAAACGCGGCTGGGGCCGGATCGTGAATGTGGCTTCCCTCGCGGGACGCTGCGGTGGTCAGAGTGCCGGTACCGCCTATGCCGCGTCAAAGGCAGCTATGCTAGGCCTGACAATGAGTGCGGCCAAGCAGGTGGCAAAATCCGGTGTAACAGTCAATGCCGTGGCACCAGGACCGACCGACAGCGAGTTGTTCCGCGGTTTCACACCGCAGCAGATCCAAGGGCTGGAAGCGTCCATCCCCGTCGGTTCTCTGGGGACACCGGAGCAGATCGCGGCTGTGATCGCGTTTCTCTGTTCGGATGCTGCGGCGTTCGTGACCGGTGCGGTTTGGGATGTCAACGGCGGGATGTTTATGGGTTGAGATACGAAGACGAGCAAATTCGCATAGGGAGAGGATACGCGATGGGAGATAATGGATACCTGCACTGGATGGCGACACAGACGGACACAAAGTGGTGCAACGACTCGGCCATCGAAGGCGACATCAAGCACGCCCTGGCCAGCGGAGCGATTGGGTGTACATCAAATCCGCCGTTGACCTACCAAGCTCTGACGGAGACACCGGAACTGTTTCAGGACCAAGTGGACGCGCTGCCCAAAGCCCTGACGGGCGACGACCGGGTTGTCGAATTGATGGGCATCGTCGTTCGCCACATCGCCAAGCTTGTTCGGCCTGTATTTGAGGAGACCAAAGGTGCGCACGGCTACATCCGCACCCAGGTGCAGCCTAACTTGTCGGGAGACGCCGAGGCCATGCTGGCCATGGGGAAGACCTTGGCATCGTGGGGTGACAACGTCATGGTGAAGATACCCGGCACTGCAGCCGGTATTTCGGTTCTGGAAGAACTGGCGGCACTAGGGATTCCCACGACTCCAACAGTCTGTGTCAGTGTGGCCCAGATCATCGCCGCTGCTGAAGCCAACGAGCGCGGTGTGAAACGCGCCCAGGCGGCGGGGCTGCAGCCGGCGCCATCGACGGCAGCCTTTGTCATGGGACGTCTGCAGGACTTTTTGACGGTTCTAAACGAAGAACGCCAGGCCGGCCTGTCCAAGTACGACCTGGATTGCGCCACTCTAGCCGCTACCAAGCGCTGTTCTGCAATCTTTGAGGAGCGAGGTTACCGACAGCAGTTGATGCCGGCGGCGTTTCGGTCGCCGCACCAGGTGGCCGGCTTAAGCGGGGCGGACGTGGTCATGACCATTCATCCCGGATACCAGGCTGCTGTGCTAGAGGCCGAGGCGGCTGGAGACATTTTGCGTGAACCAGCCATTAACAAACCCGTCGATGAGTTGGCTGTCAGTCGCGTGTATAGGGCACTGCCGGAATTCGTCCAAGCGTACGAACCCGATGGCTTGCGCTTGCAGGAATTCGATGCCTTTGGTGCGACGATGATGACCCTCGAAGGGTTTGATGTGACCGGCTGGCAGAAGCTGCGCACCCTATGAGGAGGACAAGTATGGCTGACGTAAGCTTTGGAGCTGCCATCAGTGAAGAGGTCTTAGGCGATGGGGCACCGGTACTCTTTCAAGGCGGGATCGAAGCGGGAATGCGCCGCTGCGGCGCCTTGGGGTTTGACAGCGTGGAGATACACATTCGTGAGCCGCGCCGTTTCGATGCCGCCAAACTGGAGGCCCTGAGCGATGAACTCGGCATGACAGTCTGCGCCGTGGGTACGGGTTTGGAGTACAGCCTGAGCGGCCTCACCTTTACCTCCGAGGACCCCGCGATTCGAGAACGGGTGCGGCAGCGGTTTTTCGAACACATTGATCTGGCGGCACCGCTGGGGGCGGTCGTGTTTCTTGGCCTGTGCCGCGGGACAGCCCCTGATTTTGCCAGCCGCGCTGCATACCTGGACCGCTTAGCGCAGGAGCTTGCCCCCATCGCTGAGTATGCCGCCGAGAAGAATGTGATTCTTGGTTTCGAACCCATCGTGTTCTACCTGACGAATCTGCTGAACACCACGGAAGAAACGCTAGAATTTCTGGAGAGGCCAGGTTTGGCGAGTCTGCAGCTGCTTCTAGATACACACCATATGTTCATTGAAGACCCAGATATGGAAGCGGCCTTTCGCCAGTGTGCGGGCCGTATCGCTCACGTGCACATCTCGGACAGCAACCGCCGGTATCCGTTGGCAGGCAACGTGGACTACGACCAGGTGGCCCAAGTCCTGCAGGACATCGGTTACGATCGGGCGGTTTCCCTGGAAGTGCTGCCGTATCCCAGCGGAGAACAAGCAGCTGAGCGCGGCCTGCAGTGGATGCGCCGCATGTGGGGTCGGTAGGGGCGAATTAGAGACGGAAAAAGGCTCTGGAGTTGATCCA
This sequence comes from Limnochordia bacterium, assembly GCA_007132635.1. Lineage (GTDB taxonomy): Bacteria > Bacillota > Limnochordia > Darwinibacteriales > SLO01 > SLOG01. The sequence continues at coordinate 13,893 of SLOG01000180.1, read as the reverse complement.
GAGCCTTTGCTGATCTACTAGGTCTACTGCTGCGGCAGCGCTACGACATGGGACACAGAAAAGCCCAGCGCTTCCATGCTCTGCACCACTCTGTCTCCCTCATCGGTCGCGAGACGAATGATGATAGAACCGTGATCGTCCTGCATAAACGTGGCCAAACTGATAATCGGGATTTCCAGCTCGCGAATAGCATTGGTGATCTCAGCCAGGATGCCGATTCGGTCCGGCACCTCCACAGTTATGCGAATGCCCGGACGCCTCAAGCCCAACAGCTCGGTCAAGGCGGCAAAGACATTGGATTCGGTGATGATGCCCACGAGGTGATCGCCTTCCATGACCGGCAGGCAGCCAATGTCATGTTCGCGCATAACCATAACTGCTGCTTCCACGGTATCGTCTGGTTTGGCAGTAATGATGTCCCTGCTCATGGTATCCTTGACCAAGACTTTCGCTGTCAGGTAGTGGATCTCGTGTTTGCTGAGGCTGGTGGCCGGTGAAGGCAGCGCCTTCATCAGATCCGCCTCGGTGATGAGGCCGACGAGACGGTCCTTTTCTATGACCGGCAGTCGTTTCAGCCCATTCTGTCTCATAATCTCGAGCGTCTCCGGTACAGATGCCTGTGGCGAAACCGTAATGGGATCGGCAGTCATAAAGTCTTTGACGAACATAGTACCCCACCCGAAGGGCGGGCTCACCTGCCTTTCTCAGGACTCGAACCATCATATGGTGTTAATTCGCCGATGACCGTCGCGATTCCTCTAGAATCGGCAGGCTGTCCGTTTTCTTTCTAAGAACCAGCCCGTTCGAGTCCGATCTGTTTGTACCGCTGTATGCGCTCTGCCAGATCGGGATAGGCGGCGGCCGTTTTGGGGGAGAACATGGCGTCGTCGAGATTATCTGTCGCTGCCAGTTCGTGGCCGATCAGCGCCCAAGTGGAATCAATTAGGTTCTGAAACTCTGGCCTTGTCAGGGCTTCGCAGATAAAAGACTGCCGCGGGGAGTTAATATCCTCACCGCTGATCTCAAACAGGTCCTGCTCGGCACACAGCTTTTTCAGCCGGAGCAGCTGTTCAAGGGTGTTGCGGGCTGGCATGTAGGTGATTGCGTTAAACCCGAGGTCCTTCAGCATAACTAAGAGTTCATCGAGGAAATCATCTTCGAATTTTTGGGCCTTTTTGTCCCCTGTCACAGAGTCGCCGACATCGCCCAGGTAGGCATAGCAGGCAATACTGCCTACTTCTTGGGAGAGGGCCAAGACTTGCTGCACCGTAGGGCACTCGGCATCCGCTGGGATGTAAAAATGTTCGACCAAACTGGACTTGATCGCCCCGAGTAAGTCGTAGTCGTAAAGCTCGTTGTCCGGATCCAGCAGCAGCCCCAAAATCTTGTCACCGATGGACAGCTGCAGATCGTCCTGGAGAAACTGCGTCAGTTTCTCCCCTTTCCCAAACGCAGCCATGAGTTTGTGCGCCAGGGCAAAGGAAATGTGGCGCTCGGTGATGCTGCCGCCGGCATGGTATTGGGAGAGCGGGACCACGTCGGCTTCGAAATCCAAGTGAATACCGTGGGGCCCCAGCAGCTTGTTGATTCGTTCCACCATGGCGGCATTGCGAACATTGCGTTCTTCAATATACGGGGCGAAAAAGTCTTGCACCGTATCGATCTGGGTGTGGGGAATACCGTGCAAAGCCAAGTATGCTACGGCTTCCTGGTCCGGGTTGTTCAGGCGCCGGTCACCCATGGGGGTGGTGCTGAAATCGGCGCGGCACTCCACGCCGATGGTTGTCGCCATTCCCAGTATCTTTCCGGCCTCGATGAACTCCCGGGCACCGGCGATAGTATCGTGGTCCATGATGCCGGATGTGTTCAGTCCTGCCTGATAGGCCTGCCATACGGCCTTTGTTGGCGAGTACGGCGAAAAGGAAAAGGTCGTATGAATGTGGTTGTTTACATAGGCACTGTTGGTTTCAGCCTTGTGCTGATCTGCGTTGGGCTGCAGCGCCTTGAGCGCCTCCAATCGTTGGTCCTTGTCAGGATGGTTCAGCTGCTCGATCCAACGTTCTGTCTGCTGTGTAGCCATGTACATCGCCCTTTCGATTCAGTGTCGGTTATGCAAAACTGGATTGAGGAGGTACTCCCCAATCCAGCTGTTGGTCCCGTTCTTAACTTGTTAGATACCGTACTTGTTCAAGCGGATCTGTTCGTTCTTCGTGAAGTTGGCCGTTGGGGTATGGTCCTTCAGCGGAAGAATGCGCTCGTGAATAGCGTCCAGAATCCACTCCGGCTGCGGGAAGAAGTACTTCTCCAGCTCATGGGCCGGGGTGATCCAGTTGCGGGCGCCGATCACAACGGGCGGGGCATCCAAGTAATCGAAGGCCAGTTCACTGATGGTCTGGGCCATATCCTTGAGATGGGAGCCGCGCTCGCACGCGTCGCTCGTCAGGACGATTCGCCCCGTTTTCTTAACCGATTCCAGGACCTTCTCATAGTTAAACGGAACCAGCGTGCGGGCATCGATCACTTCAGCCGTCAGGCCGTGTTTCTCTTCCAGCATGTCGGCGGCTTCAAGGGCGCGGTACAGGGTGGCCCCGACCGACAGAATGGTAACATCCTTGCCTTCGCGCTTCACATCGGGGTCGCCGATGGGAATCTCATAGTAGTCTTCCGGGACACCGTCCAAATGGAAGTTCTCGCCGATGTCATAGATCCGCTGACTTTCGAAGAAGATGACCGGATCTGTTCCCGCAAGGGCACTGTTCATAAGGCCCTTAGCATCGTAGGGGGTGGTGGGGAAAACGACCTTTAGTCCTGGTACATGGGTACACAGGGACGTCCAGTCCTGCGAATGCTGGGCGCCGTACTTCGAACCGACAGACACTCGCAGCACGACAGGCATCTTCAGTACACCGGCACTCATGGACTGCCACTTCGCCAGCTGGTTGAAGACCTCGTCGCCGGAACGGCCCAAGAAGTCGCAGTACATCAGCTCGGCTATCACGCGTCCACCGGACATGGCGTAGCCAACGGCCGATCCGACGATAGCGGCTTCGGAAATCGGCGTATTGAAGAAACGGTGGTAGGGAAGGGCTTCCGTCAGACCGCGGTAGACAGCAAAGGCGCCGCCCCAATCGCGATTGTCCTCACCGTAGGCGATAAGGGTCGGATCGACATAGAATTTATCAAAAACAGCTTCGAAGATCCCGTCCCGCAGTTGGTACTGGCGGTTCTTCGGTACCGGTTTGCCGTCTTCAACAGCTGCACGGGTGCGGCGGGCAATCTGCTTGACCCGCGGGTTGTCTTCCTTCGGCATGAGAACGTCGCACTCACGGTCTTCCATTTTCTCAATCTTCTCGTTGGAGAACATGAGGTCGCCGATGGCACCCGGATTTTCGTCCAGATTGACGCGGGGTGATACTTTGTCATCAATGGCGAGTTTATACAGGCGCGTTATGGTCTCGCCCACGGTTTCCACGATGCCGTCTAGTTCGGATTCATCGGCGATCTTGGCATCGATCAGCTGGGCACGATAGCTGTCAATGGCATCAGCCTGTTCCCATTCTTCTATTTCCTCTTTGCTCCGGTAGGTCGATGCGTCCGACGGGGAGTGTCCGGAGAAGCGGTAGGTCATGGTGTCCATCAGGACTGGGCCATTGTTTTCTTCAATGATAGCTTGCTTGCGGCGGATAGCGTCAATGACAGCCAGTGGATTGTAGCCGTCGACTCGCTCGGTATGCATCTGATCCGGGTTCACGCCTGCGCCCACGCGGGCGAGGATCTCGTAACCCATGGTCTCGCCGGCGGTCTGGCCGCCCATGCCATAGAAGTTGTTGAAGAAGTTGAAGATCAGCGGCAGGCCGCCGTTAAAGCCTTCTTCCCAGAGGGTGCGGATCTGCTGCATAGAACCCATGTTGAGCGCTTCCCAGACCGGACCGCAGCCCATCGAGCCGTCGCCGATGTTGGCGATGACAAGGCCGGGTTTTTGGTTGACCCGCTTGTAGAGGGCCGATCCCATGGCAATGGTAGCCGAACCGCCGACGATAGCATTGTTTGGATAGATGCCGAACGGAGTAAAGAACGCATGCATCGAACCACCCAGGCCTCGGTTGAAGCCGGTCTGGCGGCCGAAGATCTCGGCAAGAGCGCCGTAGATGAGGAAGTCCTGTGCCAGCGCCTTGACGTCGGCACCCTCTTGACTTCCTTCCACGGCTTTGAGGATCGTGCCGTCGAAGAAGGTCTTCATGATATCCGTCAGCTCGTCTTCTTCGAGCTTCTCAATGGCGGAAAGCCCCTTGGCCAGAATCTCGCCGTGGCTTCGGTGCGAACCGAAAATGTAGTCATTGGTATCCAGGAGAAAGGCCTGTCCGACAGCGGATGCTTCCTGCCCCAAGGATAAGTGAGCCGGGCCTGGATAATTGTACTCGATGTCATTGTACTGGCCGGTCGTTTTGATGAGGTTGAGCATGGTCTCAAATTCCCGGATGATAACCATGTCTCGGTAGATGCGGACGAAATCCTCTTGGCTGTAGTTGTCCTTCTCATCTTTGACGGTCTTCTGGTACTGATTCAGCGGAATATCCTGCAGCTTCAGTTTTCCGCTCTTGCGCACCTCGCTAGGTGCTACGTGTTGAACCTTTGGCATGTGTTTCCCTCCCGCGTGGTTTGTTTACAGTGCTAAAACTCGAAGATGCCTTCCCGGATGACTTCTGAGACTGTCGGGTGAGGGAAGACGAGTTCTTTGATGTCTTTCAGGCGCATTTCCGTTTCGAGCATGGGGGCCACGCCGTAGATGATCTCTGACGACGGATTGCCGATCATGTGCACACCCAAGAGCTTATTGTACTGTTTGTCTACGAGCAGTTTGCAGATGCCGTCGCCGCCTTCATTTTCCGCCATATAGCGACCGCTGTAGCGCATCGAGATGGTACGGACTTCATAGGCGATGCCCTTCTCCTTGGCTGTGGCTTCGGTCTCGCCGATACCCGATACTTCTGGATTTGTGTAGATGACGGTGGCGATTGTATTGTAGCGGACCCGATCCTTTTGGCCAAGCATGTTGTTGACCGCCACTTCGCCTTCCCGATAGGCTGTGTGGGCGAGCATAGACCGTCCGTTGACATCGCCGGCCGCATAGACTTCGGGTACATTCGTGCGGCAGGTCTCGTCAACCTTAATGGCGCCGCGCTCTAGCTCCACACCGATGGTTTCCAGGCCAAACCCTGTAACGACGGGCTTGCGGCCGATACTCATCAGGACTTTGTCAGCCTGGATAGTCTCTTCGCCATCGTCGCTCTTGTACACGACACTGTCGCTGTTGATCTTGGTTACCTGGCAGCCTAACTTGAAGGTAACGCCAGCTTTTTTGTAGTTCTTCAGCAGAGTATCACGGAGCTCGGGCTCAACGGGACCCGCGATATGGTCCAGCATTTCGATAACCGTGACGTCGCTCCCAGCAGAATTAAAGTAAGAAGCCATTTCCATACCAATGACACCGCCGCCGACAACCACGAGGGATTTCGGTACAGTCTCCAGATCAAGGATTTCCCGGTTGGTCAGGACGAATCCGTTGTCGAACCCTGGTTTGAGTCCGTCGATGGGCGGCATGATAGGCAGCGAGCCCGTGGCGATCAGCAGGCGCTTGGCTGTGTAGGCCTCATCGCCGACAGCCACTTCATAACCCTCGCCACCGCGGCCTTTGATGACCGCCTCGCCGTCCACGACAGTGACCTTGTTAGCCTTCATCTTCGCTTTGACACCACCAACCAAGGCTTTCACGACTTTGTTCTTGCGCTTGATGACCTTGGCGTGGTCGTACTGTACGTCGCTGGCGGTGACACCATACTTGTCGCTGAAGCGAGCGTAGTCGTAGATTTTGGCCGAGTGGAGCAGTGTCTTGGAGGGGATACATCCCTCGTTAAGGCATACACCGCCGAGTGCCTTTTTTTCCACCAGCAGCGTCTGCAGCCCGGCGTGGCCGGCCCGTTCCGCTGCCATGTAGCCGGCGGGTCCTCCGCCGATGATAAGCAGATCATAAACCATGTACTTTTAACCCCCTATTTCGCCAGCAGTACTGTGAAGTTTTCCAGGTTTTGCTTAAGGGCCTTCAAGAACCGAGCAGCAGGTGCTCCATCGACGGCTCGGTGATCAATGGTCAGCGAGAGTCCCATGCTGGGATAGAAGGTCATCTCTCCGTCGACCTCTTTGGCCTTCTGCACGATAGTGTTGACACCCAGAATGCCTGTCTGCGGCGGGTTCAGCACGGGTGTGAAGTATTCCACATCCAATGTGCCCAGGTTGGTGATAGTGAAGGTACCCCCGGTCAGGTAATCAGGACTAATTGAACCCGACTGGCAGCCCTCGTACAGCACCCGTGCTTCCTGAGAAATCTGGTTGAGGGATTTGCGGTCGGCGTTAAACAGTGTCGGAACCATCAGGCCTCGTTCGGTATCCACAGCGATTCCCAGGTTCACGACGTTGAACAGGCGCATACTTGTATCCAGGAAGTGCGCGTTCAGGTCCCGGTAATCCAGAAGGGTGCGGGACACCGCATAGAGGACGATGTCGTTAATGTTAATGTTGGCTAACCCCAGCGCTTCGCGCTTCGCTTTGATTCCCTGGCGGTAGGCCAGGACATCCGTGGCATCGAAGCTGGAGTGCATCGTCAGCTGAGCCGTGGAGGCCAGCGACTGATGCATCGCCTTGGCGATAGTCTTGCGCATATTGCTCAGTTTGACATCCTCATAGGCTGGTTTGTCTTCCGGTGCAGCCATCTGCGGGGCTTCGGACGCCGCGGCCGCCGGCTGGCTGAGATCGTCGGTGGTGATACGGCCTCCTATTCCGCTTCCTTCGGGGAGCGCGTCAGCGCCTCGCCCGTCTACCGCATCCTTAGCGGCAGCCGTAATCATGGGTCCGTTCTCCAGCAAGGCCACAATATCCCGCTCGATGATGCGGCCGTCCGGTCCCGTTGGTTGGGCAAAGCGGTAGTCCGCGCTGCTCTTATCTGCCAGCGCCCGCGCACGCGGCGAAATCTTGATGCGGCCGGTATCAGTCGTCTCGGCAGTTGCGGCTGGCGCTTCTGTTGCTGCAGGTTCTGCCGCTGCAGCGGCCGCAGCTGATTCTGCGCTCGGCGCTTCTTCCGGCTCTTCGGCAGGAGTCTCTGCCGGAGCCGCGGAGCCGTCGGGTCGAAACTCGTCCGTGTTTTCGCCTTCTTCACCGATCACACAGACATTGGTCAGTACCGGAACATCGTCATCTTCAGCAAAAAAAGTCTCCAACAGCGTGCCGTCAACCGGTGCTTCCTCTTCAAAGCTGGCCTTGTCCGTCTCGTAGGAGAAGAGCAGATCGCCCTTCTGCACCGTGTCACCTTTCTGCTTGTGCCACTCGGTGATAATGCAGGTTTCTACAGACTGCCCCTGCTTGGGCATTATGACAGGTGTTGCCATGTGTCTTTTTCCCCCAATCATCGTTTTGCGGCGGGAAGAGAACCTCTTCGTTACCGCTGTCACAAACTGCTGCGGCAAAAAGCGCCGCAGTTAGAGCCACTGCGTTGCTTGGTCGGCATGGTAGGAACTGCGCACGAGCGGAGCCGCCGCTGTATGGCGAAAGCCCAGCGCATCACCAAATTCTTTGTACTGGTCAAACGTCTCTGGCGTCACATACTCTACGATGGGATGATGTTCGTTGGACGGGGCAAGGTACTGGCCTATGGTCAAGAGATCGCAGCCGTGGCGGCGCAGATCCTGCATAACCTCTGTGACCTCGGCCGTAGTCTCCCCTAAGCCCACCATGATACCGGACTTCGTAATCATACTTCCGTCCAGCTGCTTCACCGTCTGCAGGAGGTCGAGAGACCGTTGGTAATCTGCCGAGGGCCGGACTTCGGGATACAGACGGGGTATTGTCTCGATGTTGTGGTTGAGGATACTTGGCTTGGCTGCGACGACAGTTGCGAGTGCTTCTCGGCTGCCTCGAAAATCCGGGATCAGAACCTCAACAATGAGTTTTGCGTCCCGTTTCCGAATCGCCTCGATAACCCGGACAAACTGGTCGGCGCCTCCGTCTGCCAGGTCATCTCGGGTTACGCTCGTGATGACCACATGCTTCAGGCCCATCTCAACGGCGGCAGCCGCAGTGTGTTCCGGCTCGTCGGGGTCGACAGGCAGCGGAGTCCCGCGCTGGACATCACAGAAGGTACAGTCCCGCGTACACTGGCTGCCGAGAATCATAAAGGTAGCCGTGCGGCGGCTGAAGCATTCCATCAAATTAGGGCAGGCAGCCTCTTCACAGACTGTGTGGAGACCGTGTTCCTTCAAAATCCGGCGAACCTCTGCCATTTCCGGCGTGATTCGGAACTTGACCTTGAGCCAATCAGGTTTTGGTTGACGTGCCTGCGCGTTCCGCTGCTTCAATGTCACGGAATAACTCCTCTTTGCTGATTTCGGTGCAGTCGGCCTGAAGTACAGCGGCCATCCAACGGATGACTTGATCAGCTGCTTCATCGACCGTAACCGGATGCGCCAACAGCTTCGCCAGGGAGGTAACTCCCAGCGCGGGGTCGGTAATGCCGCACGGATGGATCCAGCGAAAGTGCTCTAAATTCGGCTGGACGTTGAACGCAAATCCATGCATGGTAACCCAGCGTTTTATCGCAAAGCCAATGGCCGTTATCTTTTCACTGCCCACCCAAACTCCGGTGTATTCAGTATGGCGGCGCGCAAGAATGCCGTATTCGCTCTCCAGCAGCCGGATGAAGATCTCTTCGATGCTGCGGATGAACTGGCGCACATCGCTGCCGAAGTCCTTGAGGTGCAGAAATGGGTATCCGACCAACTGGCCTGGCCCGTGGTACGTGATCTTGCCGCCTCGGTTGACGCGGTGGACGGAAATGCCCTGCTGGGCCAACCAAGACGTCGAGGTGAGGATATGTGATTCATCGCCGGCCTTACCGATGGTCAGCACCGGTGGGTGCTCTAGGAGCAGCAGTGTGTCCGGGATGCGGCGTTCCTGCCGCAGAGCCAGCAGCCGCTCCTGCAGCTGCAGCCCGTCCTGGTACTCAACGAGGCCCAGACGCGCTACTTTGATGCTCATATCTTGGCGGCGTTTGCCAGCAGATACTGCTCTGCTTCCAAAGACCAGAGGCCGTTATTGGCGGCTACGATTTCCGCCAGTTTGGCAAAGAGCGGATTGTCCTTGCCCTTGTCTGCGAAGTCGTCGATGGCGGTGAGTTCCATATCGATGTGCGTGTAGATGAGTTTTTTACCGCCGGGGATCTTGGGCAGGTTGAGCGTCGTGTTGACTACGCTGTTGAGTCCGCCCACATGGGTGATCATGGCGGTGGGGCTTATCCTGCCTTGCTCCATCATCTGCAGCGATTCGATCATATCGTCCGTGTTGCCGCCGGACGTCCCCACGATGTGTGTCGAGTTATAGTGTACATTATAGAAGTTAAACATGGCGGAGAAGTTAGGGTCGGTCGGTCCGGCAAAGAAATTGAGGCAGCCGTCCCGGGCTAAGATGCGGTCGCCCTGTTCGACTACCGGCTTCACCGGAGCGTAGACAAAGACGTCGTCATAGCCGTGACCGTCGGTCAGCGACAGGAGGTAGGCGTCGGCATCTTCACATTCCGCTGTGTTCACATATTGCAGGGTGACGCCGTGTTGGGCTGCTTCTTTGGAGGAGTAGATTTCTTCAGCGCGGGCTAACCGGGCCGAATCAATATCAGTAACGACAATCAGGTTGGGTTTTAGGTCGCGGTGGACGGCATAGTCGATGGCGCCCAATCCCATGGGGCCCGCTCCGGCGAGAATCGCCATGTTGCCGCCCTCTTTGATGTCCATATCGTGTACGTACTTGCCTGGGATGGAGTGGTAGTTCGCGTGGTACGCGCCCACGATACAGGACATGGGTTCAGCTAGCGAACCAAAAAAATAAGGCTCGCCTTTATACTCTAACAGGCAGTTCTGCTCCATCACTTCGCTGGGGATGATCACGTGGGTGGCGGCTCCGCCGGTATACTGATAGGAGTAGCCGGGAGCATCGAGACGGCCCTTGTAGTTAAGTGCGGGTTGGATAGCAAACTTCGTATTGGGTTGGAATTTGTCTTTCCATTTGGCCCCTACTTCGATGATGTTGCCGCAGAATTCATGTCCGATAATCACCGGATTATCTGCCACATCATCAGGCACGCGCTTATGATCGGCTCCCTGAACGGCAGCCTTATACGACGACATACAGATGCTGTCCGAGATGATCTCGGCTAGAATCTCATCGTCTTTGATGGCCGGTAGGTCAAACTCCTCTAGGCGCAAGTCGTTCTTGCCGTAGAGACGAACGGCCTTGGTCTTCATGGTGTCATCCCCTTTTTTTCTGTGTTTTTGTGGATTCTCGTACATAATTCTTCACGGTCAGTATATCACACTCCCGGATCTTCTCCTAGCATGATTACTAACAGAAGATTACGACCGGGTAAATTCTTTGATCATCACGTTTAGGAGTATGGTATAATAGGCCCATATTATAGTTGCGTCCGTCAAGAGGCGAACAGAGAGCAAAACACTATCGTTTAGCTATTCTATGCGAGGCATCCAGATCCTTCTTGTGTCAATGAGTACGCATGTCAATGGGTACTCAGTTTGGCCGACTCCGCTGTTGAGTGATTGAGAACAAGTCCCTGGACATAGTTCAAAACAAAGACGGAGCGACGAAAACAGATTGGAAACGAAGAAGGAGGAGTTCACGTGCGGCTAAAAGACCAAGTGGCCATTGTCACTGGCGGTGCGCGAGGCGTTGGCGAAGCAATAGCGAAGCGGCTGACGGACGAGGGCGCGAAGGTCCTCATCGGCGACATTAACTTCGAGTCAGCGAAAGAGGTGGCGGACAGCATCAAGGCAGAGGCTGTCGCTGTCGATGTGACAGATCCCCAGCAGTGTGCGGCGTTGGCGCAGAAGGCCCTGGACATGTATGGGCGCATTGATCTCTTGGTCTGCAATGCAGGGCTGCTTATCGCCCGGCCTATTGAGGAGTTTGACAGTGACGCCTGGCGTAAGGTCATTGATGTCAACTTGGTAGGCTATTTCAACGCGGCGAGGGCCGTCGTGCCGATCATGATGCGCCAGAAAAAAGGAAACATTATCCAGATAAACAGCAAATCGGGGAAAAAGGGTTCCGCCAAAAACTCGGCGTTTGCTGCCTCCAAGTTCGGAGGTATTGGGTTGACCCAGAGTCTAGCGCTTGAGTTAGCTTCCTATAATATCCGTGTGAATGCAATCTGTCCGGGCAACATGCTGGAGTCGCCCCTTTGGGTGGAAAACCTGTTTGAGCAGTATGCCCGCAATTGGGGCGTCACGCAGGAGGAAATCCGCGAACGGTATATGTCGCAGGTGCCGCTGGGCCGCAGCTGCTACTACGACGATGTGACCAACCTGCTGGTGTTTTTGGCATCCGATCAGTCGAGCTATATGACGGGCCAGGCAGTGAATGTAACCGGCGGGCAGGAGATGCGCTGAGTCGTGGGCATCACGAAGACCAATGCCATGCGGCTCCTGGAAAACGCAGGAGTGCCTTTTAAAACGGCCGTCTACGATGTGAGCAGCGGCCATGAGCCGGCGGAGGCAGTGGCTGAAAAACTCCAGGCCGAGCCGGAGACCGTTTTCAAAACATTGGTTGCCCAAGAGGAAGGCGGGCAGGTCTTCGTGTTCTGCCTGCCTTCCGGATTTGAACTGGATCTAAAGAAAGCCGCCGCAGCCGCGGCGGTCAAGAAACTAAACCTCATCAACCTCCGGGATCTGCAGCCGCTGACGGGATACACCCGTGGCGGCTGTTCTCCTCTGGCGATGAAAAAGCAGTATCCGACGTTCATTGACGAGACAGCTCAGCTGCATGACGCGGTGTATGTCAACGGCGGTGTGCGCGGGCTGCAGGTTCTAGTCGAACCTAACGCGCTGGCCAGTGCTGCTCAGGCTTCCTTTGCCGACGTTATCAAGGTGTAGGCTTAGGGCGCAGCCTGCTGTTTGGGGTCAAAGGCGTCGCGCAGACCGTCCCCGAGGAGGTTAAAGGCAAGCACAGTGACGAAGATGGCCAAGCCCGGGAACGTGGCTATCCACCAGGCCATGCTCAGGAACTTGTAGCCTTCCGTGAGCATGTTGCCCCAGCTGGGCGTCGGCGGTTGGGCTCCCAAACCTAGAAATGACAAGCCGGATTCAATCAAGACCACTTGGGCAATAAACAGCGTAGCCTGGACGATGATCGGTGCGAGGGCATTGGGAAGCAGGTGACGGAAGATGATCCGGGCATCTGTCAGGCCCAGTGCCCTCGCTGCTTCGGTGAATTCGCGTTTTCGCAGGCTTAAGAACTCGCCCCGTACAATCCGGCATGTTCTCGTCCAGTAAATGACGCCGATAACGATCATCGTGTTGACCATGCTGGCGCCGAACAAAGCGATGACGGTTAGGGCGAGAAATAAAGCCGGTATACACATCATAACATCGGTAAAGCGCATAATGGCGTTGTCAACCAGACCGCCGTAATAGCCGGCGACAGCCCCAAGGATGATACCGATAAACAGAGCCAATCCCGCCGCGCCGAAGCCTATCTGCAGGGACACGCGAGCACCCCAAAGAACCCTGCTGAAGACGTCTCGCCCGTACCCATCCGTGCCCAGCCAATGGTCGCTGCTGGGTGCCTGCAGCCGGGACATGAGACTCTGCTGCCTGTAGGAATGGGGCGCAATCCAAGGCGCGAGCGTAGCCGATATGATGATTACGAGGACGACAAAGCCGCCAATCAGTGCCAGTCGGTTGCGCCGCAGCTTTCTCCAGGCATCGTTGAGTTGGCTGGATGGCCGTGCGCTGGCCAGCTGTTTCTGTCTTGAAGGTAGTACAGCCGCCATCATTCTCCCACCTTTCCTTCAACGGTCAGTCATAAGCAATCCGCGGATCAATCATCGTATAGACTACGTCAACCAGAAGGTTGACCATCACTGTAGTAAAAGCGACCACCATGTTGACTCCCATAATGACCGGATAGTCTCGCTGGAAGACAGCGTTTACGGCCAGCCGGCCGACACCCGGCCAAGCGAAGATGGTCTCGGTCAGAACCGCCCCGCCAATCAAGGCCGGCAGCGAAAGTCCGACAATAGTAACAACGGAGATAAGGCCGTTGCGGAGCCCATGGCGAAGCACCACTCGGGATGGGTGCAGGCCTTTCGCGTTGGCGGTGCGAATGTAGTCCTGCCGCAGCACTTCCAGCATACCCGACCGGGTGAAGCGCATGTACGTGGCCATCTGCACCGAACCAAGGGTGACTGCGGGAAGAATCAGGTGATGAAGGCGATTTGCTATGTCGCTTTCCATGCCGTACGTAGCCATGCCGGATACCGGGAACCAGCCCAGGCGGTCAGCGAATATCAGGATAAACACGATGCCCAGCCAGAAGCTGGGGAAAGAAACCCCAAAAAAGGCCAGCACCGACATGAGCTTGTCGATCCACGAGTTGTGCTTAACCGACGCCAGAACGCCAAAGGGTATGGCCACCGCCAACGCGAACACAAAGGCCGCCAGGGTCAGAGTAAGACTGTTGGGAAGCCGGTCAAGAATGATGCTTAGGACCGGCTCTCCCGTTCGGAACGAGTTTCCCAGGTCTCCCTGCACCATGGCCGTAAACCAGCGCAGGTACTGGACGGGAGCAGGTTGATCGAGTCCCAGATTGGCGCGGATACGGGCGGCCGCTTCGGGCGAAATGTCATCGCCCATCAGTACGGCTTCCGGCCCCCCTGGGGCGATCATCATAATTGAGAATAGGATCATCGAAACCCCGATTAATGTCGGAACCATGATTAGTACTCGGCGCATAATATAGCGGGACACCAGGTTCACCTCGCAGTCGGCAGGCATCCGAATC
>SLOG01000435.1 GCA_007132635.1 Limnochordia bacterium | reverse complement strand
CGGTGCTGAGATCTCGTTTTCCAGCTTTAACGCCTCCAAAGTCAGCAGGACATCCCCTTCTTCCACTTGGTCGCCTACCTTGACCTTGGTCGAGACAATGGTTCCAGACAAGGGCGCTGTCACTTTGTGCCCCTCAACTGCTGTCTTTCGCTTAGAAGGAGTACTTGCTGATGGCGTTTCCTCAGCGGATAGAGCCTCACCCTCTTCCAATGGCTCAACAATCACCTCGTAGACTCGGTCGTCAATCGTAACTTTATACTTTGCCACGCTAATCCTCCTCCACTCGCCGTATGGTCAACGCTCCGTGTATCCCCCGACTGTGAAACACCGCACTGATCATGGCAATATCCGCTGCTTGACGGGAAAGGTGACGAATCCTCGAGTCATCTGCCGAATCCACCGCAGACGGCGAGTCCGACCGCACCCCAAAAAATAAACTGATAAGTCGAATTATCTCAGATAATACCAATAGCGTAAGAAAAACAACAATGACTCCTACAACAGCAATCGCACCAGCTGACACAGCTCTCCCTCCCACCCCTATCTAATGCAGTGCTACCCTTATCTTTTCTCACCCAACATGAGAAGTCCTACCGATACGTAAGCTTTATTTCGCCGGGCCGAGATAACACAATATACCCTCTTCGTCGAATTTTTCAATCACTGCAAGATCGCCGGGGGCGATACGAAATCGATAGTGCCTGACCAACGGTACGCCTAAGAGTTCGCAGAGTAGGACGCGTATTGGCCCGCCGTGGGAGACCACCAACGCAGATTCGATTGCCCTTCCGTCCAAAAAGGCCAACCAATCCGCTATGCGGTGCCGCAAGGCAGCCAAAGACTCGCCTTCAGTGGGAGCTGCCTCCATGGGATCCTGAATCCAAGCCTCCACGTCATTAGGAAACTGCTCGGACGCCTCTGCAAAAGACAGTCCCTCCCACCGGCCAAAAGATGCCTCCCGCAAACGCCGATCAAGAGAAGCAGTCACTCCGCAGCGAACGGCAATCGCTTGAGCAGTCTGTTGCGCGCGGCGGAGATCGCTGCAAAAGAAGGCATCTACGCGTAGTCCGCTTAGATAGTTTCCGAGACGAACTGCCTGCCGATGCCCCTCTGCAGCGAGCGGCACATCCGTTTGCCCAGTGTAGCGTTTTGCCACATTCCAATCTGTCTGGCCATGTCTCACCAGCCAAAGTTTCAACTGCAGACCTCCTTCAGTGCTGCTATGAGACGTGAGTTGTCCGCGGAACTGCGCACAGCTATCCGAACATAGGTGGCGTTCTCACCAAAAAAAGACGAACAGTCCCGCACCAGCAGACCTCTCCTGCCCAGTTTGTACTGCAAGTCGGCTGCGGACATACCCCAAGAGCGAACGTCAACTAACAGGAAACTGGCATCGCTCGGGAAAACGTCCAGACCAAGCTGCAGCATAGAAGTGCGAAGCTGCTCCCGTTCTTCCATCATCGCGCGGCGGCAATCCTCTCGCCACGCTTCGATTGAGGGATCCGGCGAGTACAGGACTCGACCCAGGCCTTCGGCCACACAGTTGACTGTCCAAGGTTCTTGCTGACGCCGAACCGAAGCCGTGAGCTTTCGACCGCCAAAACCCAAACCAAGCCGGAGACCGGCCATGCCGAAAAATTTTGTCAACGAGCGCAGAACGAAGACATTCTCGCCGCTAACCGCATGAATGATGGCACTGCGGGACGATGACGATACCGCACCAACATCCTCAACATAGTCCATGAATGCTTCGTCAAACACGATCAGTTTGCCGCGCTCAGCGTGCGAGAGCAGCCACTGGACGGAATCTGCATCCAAAAGCCTACCGGTCGGATTGTTGGGCGTACATACGATGATCCCATCGGCATCCTGCAAGAGCCCGTTCACGGTAGAACGATCCAGCCGCCACTGCGAACTTGCCGTCAGCCGATGAACAATTGCCTGGCCGCTAGTCATCTCCAACGCACGTCGGTATTCCCCGAATGTGGGTTCCAGGAGGACCATTCTGAGACGTGGCCGACTGCGAAACAGTGCATAGAGAAGCTCGATCGAACCGTTTCCGACTGAGACACAGCTGCAGCAAGTTCCAGTCTGTGCGGCCACTGTCTCCCGAAGGGCTTCATATTCCGGGTCAGGATAGTCCTGACGGTTGAACAGCGACGTTGAAAGAACCTGTTCAAACCGTCTTGGCCAAGGAGTTCTGTTGATGTTAGCGCTAAAATCAAGAAGTTTGTCGTCTGGAATACCAAAAGTCTTCGCTGCCCATCTAATGTTTCCTCCGTGCGCTATGGGGTCAGGGGTGACGTTCGCCACTGCACTCCACCTCCTACAGTTTGCGTCCAAAAAAGGAGCTCGTAACACGCAAAGGCATTCAACAGCCGCTCGACTCCTGACTGGGCTTGCTCTGACTGCATATCGTACAGTATCCCGATTACGGTCCCACTGTGGGCAGCGCTTACCCCAGCAGCCCCGCCAGCAAGGGCTGTCTCAATGAGCTCAGGAAGACGGGGTTTTGGCAGAATAGGCTGATTCGCCAAGGCACTGAGGGTAGCCGCTCGCCCTACCATGGCAGTATCCCCAAGGCCAAGCCCCCGCAAGGCCAATTCCAAAGCCTGGATGATGCTTTCTTCTTTTCTTTGGTTCAAATCCAACAGATCTGCGCGCTCATTGAAGGCGCGCGTATCAACAGAACCCCCCGCGTCCAAAACAGCCACTCGCATCCCCGGAAGGCTTCCGACACTCTCCAAACAACGCCCTTGCCGGTGATCGAACATACCAATACCCGGGATGAACAGACCATTGGTTGGTTCGACAGCCAAAGCATGGCGGGCGACAGACTCAACCGAAAGGGGGATTCCCAGACACCTCGCAGCCGCGTACAGAACACCGCAGATGTCGACCGTACTCGATCCCATCCCCTTGCCCGGCGGCAGAGGGTTCTCCATAGAAAAGGACAGATGACTGAGTTCATGGATCCGGCCATGATAAGCCAGCAGATCCGCCAGTGCACCTCTTGCCTTCCAGCCCCAGGGGAGGACAGATTCACCACCAAAAACCACAGTAGTCCGTCCATACAAGGCAACAGGAAGCGTCAAGTGAAAAGGGCAGCCGCTTATCACGCCCTGTACCAACTCACCTGCACTTCCTGGGAGCCAAGCAGACGCAGATTTCGTCAAGACAACCACACTCCCCCAACGACCACCGCCGCCAGAAGTGCGGCAGTCTCAGAGAGCTCAACAGCTGCACCCAACACATCACCGGTGATGCCTCCTAGGCGCCCCTGGGCAGTCCTGGCCAATAGACCAGATACCACGCCAGTGACACTGATCAGAACCAACGCCTGGGCACCCCAGAAACCACTAGGCGCAGAACTCAACAGCCGCAACGCGACTATCCAAACACCCACACAAAGTAGCGCCTGTGCCAGTGCCGCAAGTAGATGCTTCCGTGAAAGCCGTCCGATGACGCCGCTGCCCAATCCAGGTTGTCGTGTGGCGTGCGGAAAGGCGTAAGCCAGGCACACAACCGCAGTCCGCGACAAGACAGGAAGCAGGAACAGACAAGGAAGCAGTACACCCCATAGATTGGTCAACAGTGAGACTCGCAAAAGAAGCACAGTTACCAAAGCCGTGGCCGCGTTTGCTCCTATGCGACTGTCCTTCATGATCTCAAGCATTTTCTCGCGTGACCGCCAACTGAATAAGCTGTCAGCAGTATCCATAAGTCCATCCAAATGCAGACCTCCGGTCAAGCCAATATTGGCAGCCGTAGTCAAAACGGCAGCCGGGAAGACAGGAACCTTGAGCCAAACAAGGGCTACCCAAAACACAACCACGTTGACAGTACCCATGACCAGACCAACCAGCGGGTACGCGCGTGTACTCGCCGAGAAGTCCTGCTGCGAAAACTCGTCTAGCGAGACGATCTGTACCCGAGTCAGGAACTGCAGAGCAATGAAAAAGCTGCGCACCATCGTAGACCTCCCTGTGACACTTGCTCGTTGCCCTCAAAGCAGAAAGAACGAGATCCCCGTCATAAGCAGCGCGAACAACAATGTCGTACACCGCATCAGCCTCTGGGCCTGATGAATGGCCGCTGCATCCAGGGGCACCGTCCCGATACCCATCGTTGGCCGCGCCTGGATCTCACCTCCATAGCTGCTGCGCCCCCCTAAGGTGACGCCAAGAGCGCCCGCATAAGCCGCTTCGGCGATCCCACTATTGGGACTCGGATGTTTTCGACCATCACGAAGCAGTGTCCGCCACGCTCCTTGGGCATCAAGACTCAACATCCAGGCCGCAAACGGCAGCAGGCATGCGGTAAGCCTAGTTGGGATATAGTTGGCCGCATCGTCCAAACGAGCCGCCGCCCAACCAAAATCCCTGTATCGTTCGCTTTTGTACCCCAGCATGGAATCCATGGTGTTGATCGCTCGATAGGCCATGGCTCCGACGGCTCCTCCCAGCATACCCCAAAAGAGGGGCGCAGTAATACCATCGACCGTATTTTCCGCAACAGTCTCGACTGCGGCACGAGCCAAGCCCGAGGCATCAAGACGCTCCGTATCGCGACTCACAATCTGAGCAACGAGGTCGCGAGCCAGTCGCAAGTCACGCTTTAAGAGCGCTGCAGCCACCGACTCAGCTGCCCTGTGTAGGCTGGTGCCTGCAAGGGTAGTGGAAAAAAGCCAGAGCCCCAACAGGAACTGGAGAAGGTCATGCACTCGTCCTGCTGCCTGCAGAAGAACCCAAACGCTAACCCCAGTGACGGCTAGAACGAGAAGGACAACAATAACACCTGCGACACGGCGAAAAGAAGGGCGACAGTCATTACAGTACAGACGAGTTTCTAGCCAGCTGATCAACTGCCCAATTCTAATGACTGGGTGTGTGAGTCCCTTGGGATCACCGACCAGCCAATCCAGCACAAAAGCCATCAGTACGTGCATCAGCGCGGCTCCCTTGAGGAGAACGATG
>SLOG01000314.1 GCA_007132635.1 Limnochordia bacterium | reverse complement strand
TTGATGCGGATCACCTTCCCGGCAGTGTTTTTTACTGCCCTGTCGGGGTTGGAGATGGGTGTACTCAATTCGTATCAGAAGTTCACCATGCCCGCGGTCGGCCCCATCATTTATAACCTGGCTCAGATTCTTGGTGCCTATGTGTTGGGTCCGGTTATCGGTATCTTTGGGATGGCTGTGGGGACGATTTGCGGATCAATTGGCAGCTTCTCTGTCCAGGCTCCAACTGTTTTTCGTATCGCCCGGGTCCATTACAAGCCGATTATTGACTTACACCATCCTGGTATTCGCCGGATGCTGCGGCTGATGATTCCGGCCATGATAGGGCTTTCCATTGCTCAGATAAACCTGATTGTCGGTCAGAATCTGGCGTCTCTTCTGGAAACCGGTTCCATCGTTGCTCTTCGATTGGCCAACCGCTTGATCCACTTCCCCCTGGGCGTTTTTGCGATGGGAATCTCGACGGCTGCTTTTCCGACATTGGCGCGTTTGGCTGCACGGCGGGAAATGGACGAGTTCGGCCGGACCTTTTCTTTTGCGCTGCGAGTAGTCTTTTTCATCACGATCCCCTCGGCCGTCGGTATGGCAGCTCTGCGAGTGCCCATAGTGCGCCTGCTCTTTCAGAGTGGGGAATTTACGGCTCAGGATACCGAAGCCACGGCATATGCTCTTTTGTTCTATTCGTTGGGGCTGTTCGCTCAATCTGGCCTGCAGATACTCACGCGCATTTTCTACTCGCTGCAGGATACGGTGACACCTGTCAAGGTTGGTTTGATGACAGTGGGACTCAATCTGCTGTTGAGTGCAGCACTTCTGCGTTGGACCGACCTTGCCCACGGAGGTTTGGCCTTGGCATTTTCTGTGACATCGACGGCGAACATGCTGATATTCCTTGTGCTTCTGCGGCGGAAACTCGGGGTTATAGGTGGAAATCGTATGCTGGTGACCTTCTCCAAAGCGTTGGCCTCAGCCTTAGTCATGGGTGCCGTCGCCTCCTGGACTGCAGGGGTTCTGGAAGGCGTTGTAGGTGTAGATACTGGGATGAACCGGCTCATCCAAACTATGGGAGCCATTGGAACTGGCGCAGGCGTTTACCTCATAGCTGCCTACGTTTTACGTATGGAAGAGCTGCTTTTTGTTACCAACGCAGTTCGTGATCGACTGCAGCGACGTCACAGTTCTGGGCCGCGATGAGCGACCCTCGTTTGCTGGTCAAATTCTCGGCTGCATGCTATAATAGCGTAGTTATTGCTGATGTTTACATTTGAATCTCTAGACAAGGGTTGGATGCTATGGAGAGTTTACGCAATTTCTGCATCATCGCTCACATCGACCATGGGAAATCGACGTTGGCTGACCGTATACTGGAGCATACCGGTACAGTCGAACACCGCGATATGGCCGAACAGCTTTTGGATTCTATGGATCTAGAGCGTGAGCGAGGTATTACGATCAAACTGCAGGCGGTCCGAATTACGTATAAGGCGGCCGATGGGCACGAATATGTGCTTAATTTGATTGACACTCCCGGTCATGTGGATTTCTCTTATGAAGTTTCGCGGAGCCTAACAGCGTGCGAAGGAGCACTTTTGGTGATTGATGCATCCCAAGGTATCGAGGCACAAACCTTAGCAAACTTGTATCTAGCGCTGGATAGTGGGTTGGAAATAATCCCTGTTATCAACAAGATTGATCTACCCAATGCCGATCCGCAGCGGGTCATCCGCGAGCTGGAAGAGAGTATTGGTTTGGATGCTAGTCAGGCCGTTTTGACTAGCGCCAAAACTGGCGAGGGTATTCCTGAGATACTTGAGGCCATCGTAAAGCATGTCCCGCCTCCTAAAGGAGATCCTGAGGCTCCTCTTCAGGCACTTATTTTTGACTCTCATTACGACACCTACCGCGGTGCTGTTGCCTACGTTCGTGTTATGGAAGGGACGCTGCGGGTTGGCGACAAGATCATGATGATGAATAATAAACGAAGGTTTGAGGTTAATGAACTCGCCGTTTTTCGTCCGGCCATGATCCCCGTAGCGCAGTTGGGACCCGGTGAGGTTGGGTGTGTCTTGGCTAGCATGAAGGAAGTGAAAGATACCCGAGTCGGGGATACCATCACCCATGTGAATAATCCTGCTGCTAAGCCTTTACCGGGTTATCGCCCCGCCAAGCCCATGGTTTTCTGCGGCCTCTATCCTGTGATCAATGAGGAGTACTCGGATCTTCGGGACTCCTTGGAAAAGCTGCAGCTCAACGATGCGGCATTGACATACGAACCGGAGTCATCGGCGGCCCTGGGATTTGGTTTTCGCTGCGGGTTTTTGGGTTTGCTCCACATGGAGATAATCCAGGAAAGGCTGGAGAGGGAGTTCGGGTTAGACTTGATTACAACCGCTCCTTCCGTTGTCTATAAGATTTCGATGACCGATGGATCACAGCTTGTGATTGATAACCCTGCCATGTTTCCAGAGGTTCAGAAGATAGATTCCATTGAAGAACCGTTTGTTTCAGCTTCGATTATGGCTCCCGAGCAGTATGTCGGCGCGGTCATGGAGCTCTGCCAGGAAAGACGCGGAGTCTTTTCGACCATGGAGTACATCACTCCCGAACGGGCGAGAGTCGAATATCTGCTGCCGCTCAGTGAGATTCTTATGGATTTCTTCGATCGGCTAAAGTCTCGAACGAAGGGTTATGCTTCGCTCGATTACGAAATGGTTGGTTATCAAGCTTCTGACTTGGTGAAGTTGGATATCTTGTTAAACGGTGATGCTGTAGACGCTCTTTCCTGCATCGCTCATCGCGACAAAGCTGCGGCCCGCGGCCGACATCTCGCGGAGAAGCTGAAAGAAGTCATACCGAGGCAGCAGTTTGAGATACCTATCCAGGCGGCCATTGGCCATAAGGTGTTGGCAAGGGAAACGGTGCGAGCTCTGCGGAAGGATGTACTTGCTAAGTGTTATGGAGGCGACATCACGCGCAAACGCAAACTTTTGGAGAAACAGAAAGAAGGCAAGAAACGTATGAAGAGCCTCGGTCGTGTGGAAGTGCCTCAAGAAGCTTTTATGGCTGTGTTGGAAGTGGATTAGACATGGCTGGCTTGTATGTGCATATCCCGTTCTGTGAATCGAAATGCGGCTACTGTGACTTCCACTCTGTGGTGGCGGAAGATGACGTTGTTGATGCTTATGTTGAGGCTTTGACAGCCGAAGCGGAATACTCTGCCACCGTTCTTGGTCCACACCAGGTGTTTTCGTCGCTTTATGTGGGCGGGGGCACTCCGTCAAGGTTGTCGGAGTTGCAGTTGGAGCGTTTGTTTGAGGTCTTGAGTCAGCGATTTGACCTGGCTGAGCATGCTGAGATCACTGTGGAGATGAATCCCAAGTCCATAACGCTGTCCAAAGCAATGCTGTTGGCCAATCTTGGCGTGAACCGAGCGAGTCTCGGGGTGCAAGCGTTCCAAGATTGGCTGTTGTCGCGCCTCGAGCGGAAGCACTCGGTGCGTGATGCCTGGGACGCTCTAGCGGTGGTTCGTGAAGCAGGCATAGCGCACTGCAGTTTGGACTTGATGTTTGGATTGCCAAACCAGACAACAGCTGATTGGAGGCAAACTTTGGCCATGGCAGAGGCCAGTGGAGCAACACATATCTCGTGTTACTCATTAGTTTTAGAGGAAGGAACTCCCTTTTGGCAGGCTGCCGAAGCTGGTCATCTGCAGCTTCCGGATTCTGATCTTGAGGCT
Source organism: Limnochordia bacterium (assembly GCA_007132635.1). Lineage (GTDB taxonomy): Bacteria > Bacillota > Limnochordia > Darwinibacteriales > SLO01 > SLOG01. The sequence goes on along the minus strand of SLOG01000314.1, from coordinate 1,245 downwards.
GATATGTTTGAAAGGGCGCGCAGTGTCTTGGTGAGCGTGGGATTTGATCACTACGAAATATCAAACTTTGCTAAGCCCGGCCATCGAAGTCTTCACAATGAAAACTACTGGAGGCGAGTGCCGTATTTGGGTTTGGGAAGCGGAGCTCATAGCTTTTGGCATAACCGTCGCTGGAGCACTACGAACGACCTGTCGCATTACATTTCCTCTACGACACGCGACGGCGGTTCGGTTCGGGACTGGGAACACGTCGTGTCTGAACAGGAGGCGGCGGATGAGACTATGTGGTTGGGTTTGCGGCTGCTTGACGGTGTCAGCGACGGTCTGTTTCGGCAGCGTTTTGGCGTCTCGCTACATTCTGTATACGCTCGTGAGGTGGATGAGCTGCTGTCTCGTGGATTGGTGGAGTGGAGGGGCGACAGACTGCGGCTCACCGAGATAGGCGTAAGCCTTGGAAACCAAGTATTCGCGGCTTTTATCCGCACATAGAAGGCAGTTGATTTTCTCGATTTTGACGAGTGCCGGTTCACTTCGTTTACCTAAAATGCCAGGCAAACGAAGTGCTTCGATGCCCTCGTCCGTAGCACAGCGGAGAAAATCAAAGCCTTCCTAGACGACTGGTGTGACCCTTGACAAATGGTTTATTAGATGATATTTTATGGATAAATACGTGTTAGCACTCGGATGTGTAGAGTGCTAAAGGGGGGGTGGATCGTGGGTGCTGGATGAACGGAAAATGTTGGTGCTTCGGGCTATCATTGATGATTATATTCTTTCAGCGGAGCCAGTCGGCTCGCGTTCTATTGCTCGCAAGCACAATCTTGGGGTGTCGCCGGCAACAATCCGTAACGAGATGGCTGATTTGGAAGAAACAGGATACCTGCAGCAGCCCCATGTTTCCGCAGGACGGGTGCCGTCAGATAAGGGCTATCGCTTTTATGTTGACATGCTGATGGAGCCCGAACCGATTTCCAGTGAGGCGCGGCAGCGGATTCATGCCATCGTTTTGAACAGGCGGCAGGAGATCGAGAAACTCATTCAGGAGACAAGTCAAATTTTGTCACTGCTGACAAATTACACGTCGATAGTCATAGCACCTCCGGTGAAGACCTGTGTGCTGCGGCATATCCAAATGGTGCCCCTGGACGACCATACGATTCTTGTGGTCATGGTTCTGCAGCCGGGAATGGTCCAGAACAAGATTATTCGCACGGACAGAGTTCATTCGGCCGCTGAACTCAGCCG